>PMNO01000660.1:0-6599 GCA_003161835.1 Myxococcales bacterium
AGCTATCCCCTGACGGGAATCGGGTTGGCCCTGCTGGCCGGGGGCACCTCGGTCGCCGACGCGATCCCACCCCTGGAACGGGCGCTCGAGATTCGCAACCGCGTGGCAGCGTCGCCCGACATGCGGGCGCAGACGATGTTCGCGCTGGCCCGCGCGCTGTGGCAAGCCGGGACTCAACCCGATCGAGATCGCGGCCGCGCGCTGCATTTGGCCGAGGCGGCGCGGGACTTGTTTCCCGCCGACAAGATTGCCGATCGACGCCGGGTGATAGAGGCTCTGGCCGCATGGCGATCGGGGGCCCCGCGCAAGCGATACCGCGAGGAGCGCCCATAGTCCGGACACTGGTGGATGTGGACGCTCAAGCGGGGATGGGCGTTTCGAGCGCCGCGATATTCTTCGTGACCGCGCGGGTATGTGGATGTTGCGGGCCCAAGGCGGCGGCGAGAATCTCGTGCGCGCGCCTCAGCAGCACGGCGGCCTCGGCGCGTGCGTTCCGATCGACAAGCAGCATGGCCAGATTGTTGAGGGTCAACCCCAGATCGAAATGGCCGCGGTCGAGCACCTCCTCCCGGATCGAGAGCGCCCGGCGATACGACCGTTCCGCCTCGTCGAGGGCTCCGCGCGCGCTCTGCACGCCGGCCAGAGCCGTGAGCGCCGCGGCGGCCTCCAGACTGCGCGGCCCGAGACGCGTCTCGAACACCGCCAGTGCCTCGGTGTAGGCACGCTCCGCGTCGGTGGCGCGCCCCAGGCCCTCGAGCAGCCCGCCCCAGGCCGCGCGATCCGCCGCCGTGTCCGGGTGATCCGGGCCCAGGAGCGCCGTGCGCAGTTCGACCGCCCGACGCGCCAGGGGCTCCCCGGTCTCGAAATCACCGCGCGCGTGCGCCAGACCGCCCAGATTGTGCAACAGAGCAGCGGTGTCGCCGTCGTGGCCCGCGCCTTGGGCGATGGCCAGGGCGCGCCGGTACAAAGGCTCCGCCTCCGCGTATCGGCCCTGGAACTTGTGAACGACGCCCAGATCGTTCAGGGCCGTGGCCAGGAGCAGATCGTCGGGTGGCAGGCGCGCTTCCGCGAGCGCGATGGCCCGCCGACAGCCACCTTCGGCCTGGCTCAGATCGCCCATGGCCCTGATGATCGACGCGCGCGTCGCCTCGGCGTGGATCGCGAGCCGCACCAGTTCTTCCTCGACGTCGGGCTCCAGGTTCGGTTCAGCATCCTCGGCTCGATCAACACCGCCGATGTCGATGAGGGGACGCAAGATATGAAGCGCCCGATCCGCGGCGCGCGCCCCCTCGGAGAGCTGGTCCAGCGATTCCAGAACGCGCGCGTGTTCGACCAGCACGTTGGCCAGGTTGGGGCTTCGCGGGCCTTCGTTCACCTCGAAGATCGCAATCGCTTCGCGACAGGCGCGCTCCGCCAGGGCGAACGACCCCGCCGCGCGTAGCACGATCGCCTGCTCGTGCAGGGCGGCGGCGTGCGCGCCTGGGTCGTCTTCGTGTGGGTTCATCGCGGTATTGTAGCGGGAGGGGGAAATACGTTCCTTGCCGACCGAAACGAGCCCTTTGACTCGACCCATAATCGTGCGTCAACATGATCACGTGAAGACGGACTTGTCTGCCCGGTGATCTGATTCCCATGGCCGCCGAGTCGCAGGCGTCGGAGCCCCTCCCCAAGCGATCAGGGCCGCGTCGCCGGTTGTGGGCACCGGAGATCGTTCAGACCTCGGCCATGGACTGTGGGCCAGCGGCGCTCAAGTGCCTGCTGGAAGGCTTCGGTATCCCCGTCAGCTACGGTCGACTGCGCGAGGCCTGCCAGACGTCGGTCGACGGAACATCGATTGACACGCTGGAGGAGACCGCGCGCGCCTTGGGGCTCGACGCCGAGCAGGTGATGGTGCCGGTGGAACACGTGATCGCGCCCGCCGCCGACCTCTTGCCGGCCATCGCCGTGGTGCGCTTGCCGAGCGGTATGACCCACTTTGTCGTTCTGTGGCGTCGGCTCGGCCCGTATATTCAATTGATGGATCCGGCGCGAGGGCGCCGGTGGGTGCGCGCATCCGCGTTCCTCCACGATCTGCATGTGCACACGCAGACGGTCGACGCGCAGGCCTTCCGCGCCTTCGTGGCTGATGCCGGCTTCACCACCCCGCTCGGGTGGCGGATCGGGCAGGTGGTGGGGACCGCGCGCGTCGCCGCCTTGGCTCCGCTCTTTCGCGCGGCGGAGACGGACGCGTCGTGGCGGCCGATGGCTCGCCTGGACGGTGGCGCGCGCGCGCTGCGGTCGCTGAGCGCCGCGGGGGTCATTCGCACGGGGGCCGAGGCTGACCGCCTGTTCCGGGCCCTGTTGGCCCCGGNNGGCCCCGGCCTCGGCCGCGCATCCGGTACCCGGCGCCGATGATGTGCTCGAAGCGCATTCGTGCGCGCATGATGCTTCCGCGGGGACGACGCAAGGCGAGCCAACCGTTCGGTTCAGCGGGGCCGTCCTGGTTCGTGTCTCGGGATTGCTTACAGTCGCGTCGGACCGCGGCGACAAGCCATTGTCCCGCGAACTGGCGGCCGCCCTCGGGGAGCATCGCAGCTCCCTGTTGCGTTCCTTGGTGTCGCTCTGGAGCCCGGGCGCGCGCCGGCTGGGCATCCTGGCGATCGGTCTGGCCGCGGTGGCCGCGGTGGGCGGCATCGCGGAAGTCCTTCTCGTCAGTCCCCTGCTGTCCACGGCGCCGAGCGAGACTGGATCTCCGCACCGCTCGGCCATCGCTGCCCTCGTGTTGGTTTGCGCGGTCGTGTTCGGGTTGCTTGGTTTCGAATGGCCGCTGGCGCTGGCGACACGGCGCTTGGGACGGGCGCTCGACCAGGGATTGCGGCGCGCGTTCCTGCGCAAGCTGCCACGCCTCGGCGATCGCTATTTCGCGAGCCGCCCGGTGTCCGACATGGCCGAGCGGGCGCACCTGCTCCATCGTGTGCGGCTGTTGCCCGGGCTGGCAGCCGACATGGGACGGTGCTGGTTGCAGCTCGGATTGATGACCGTCGCCATCATCTGGCTCTATCCCGGTGGTGCGTGGATCGCCGGGGCGCTGCTCGCCTTCGCCATCGCGGTGCCGCTCCTGGGCGTGCCCATGCTGGCCGAGCGGGATCTGCGCTCGAGAACCCACGCGGGATCTCTGATGCGGTTCTATCTGGATGCGCTCCTGGGGTTGTCGGCGGTGCGGACCCATCGCGCCGAGCGGGCGGTGGCGGCGGAGCACGGCGTGCGCCTCGCCGAATGGGGTCGTGCGGGGCGGGATATGGTGCGGGCCTCGTTGACGGTCGAGACGGCCGTGGTGCTCGTGTCGGCGCTCGGTGCTGGCGCGTTGGTGATCGGAAGCTTCGGCGGGGCTCCGCCCGCGGCGGCGCGCGGGGGGGCCGGCCTTCTGCTGCTGTTCTTCGCCCTCGGATTGCCGACCCAAGCCGCGCGGCTGATTTCCTTGTGGCGCCAGATGCCTGCGCACCGCAGCGTCATCCTGCGGCTGCTGGAGCCATTGGGGGCGCCGGACGAGGGTCACCCGCGCGGGGTTCACCCGGACATCGCGCAATCGTCAGCGCCAGAGTCGTCGTCGTCGTGGTCCGCCGCGGCGATAGGTCTGGAATCGATCACCGTGGAGGCCGGTGGTCATGTGGTGTTGGCCGACGTTTCGCTCACGATCGAACCGGGAAGTCACGTCGCCGTGGTGGGTGCCTCCGGGGCAGGGAAATCGACGTTGATTGGCCTGCTCTTGGGTCTTCAAGTACCGGCTGCGGGACGGGTGCTGGTCGACAATCGCGATCTGAATGACGATCCCGGATGCCTGGCGGCCTTGCGCGCTGTGACCGCCTGGGTCGATCCCGGCGTTCAGCTGTGGAATCGGTCGCTGGCCGAAAACGTCGCCTATGGCGCGGATCCTCCGCCGTCGGATGACGACGTATCGCGCGCCCTGGCCGACGCCGACCTGGCGGATCTGTCAGCCGGCTGGCCGCGCGGAGTGCGGACGCCGTTGGGCGAAGGAGGCGGGCTGCTGTCGGGCGGGGAAGGTCAGCGGGTGCGGCTGGCCCGCGAGCTGGTCCGCGTGCGGCGTCCCCGCCTGGTGTTGCTGGACGAACCGTTTCGTGGTGTCGACAGGGACGCGCGCCGGCGGCTCCTGGCCCGCGCCCGGGCACGCTGGGCGGAGGCCACGCTCATAGCCGCAACCCACGACATCGCGCAGACCCGAGATTTCACGCGGGTATTGGTGGTCGCGGCCGGGCGCATCGTCGAGGATGGCCACCCGGCGCGGCTGGCCGCGGATCCGCGGTCACTCTATCGCGCCTTGCTGGATGGGGAGGCGCGCGTGGGCAAGGAACGCTGGGAATCGTCGATCTGGCGATCGTGGACGGTACGAGACGCGCACGTGATCGGCGAGGAACCGTGAGCGTGAAGGGCAGCGCCGATCTCACCGCGCTCGAATGGCGGCGCGACAACGGCTACGGAGCTTTGCGAGCGCTCGGGGAAGCGGCAGGATTTCCCCAGCAGCGGGAACCGAAGCGTCAGCTGGCGCTGGTTCGTCCCGGCGATTCGAGCGAGGCCGCGTCCGACCTCGCGCAGATGGTCACGCTCGGGGCGCACCGGGCTGGGTTGGATGCCGGGCTGGTGGACGTCCGCGCGCGCGATGCCGTCGAGAGCTTGCGCCGCGCGGCCCCAGTTCTCGTCAACCTCAACGGCCGCGACGGGTTGCTCGCCGTGCTCCGCGTCGCGGACAAACACGCGTCTGTCCTGAGTCCGTCTGGCCCCGTCAAAATTTCCACGACCGTTCTGCGGGACGCATTGGCGCCGCCGGTTGAGGCGGCCGCCGAAGCGCGATTGTCGTCCATGCTGCGGGGAGCCGGATTCACCTCGGCGCGCCGACGTGCGCTCGCGATCCGCGTGCTGGCCGCACCCGGGTTGTCCGGGCAGCCAGTCGCCCAGGCGTGGAGCGTGCGCCCGGTCTCGCGCGGGCTGGGGGATGATCTGCGGGGCGCGCACCTCGGGCGCAGGCTTGCCCGCATCGTCGTGGGGTATGTGGCTCAGTTCGGTCTATTTCTCGCGATTTGGCGACAAGTCGCGGCGCGCGTCGTCGACCCCGTTGGCGAGCCTGGTGCTGGTGCGGGTGCGGGTGGGGGCGGTCAGCGGTGGGTGTGGTTCATGGCGTTCCTGGCGCTGTGGGTGGTCGTGCAGGTGGCGACCTCGGCCGCGGTCAGCCGACTGGCCCTCGACATCGGCGCTCTTGTCCGTGGCGGCCTCATGCGGGGCGCCTTGCAGCTGGATCCGGGCGCTATCCGATCGGCCGGAGTCGGTCAGTTGCTGGGCCGCGCCCTCGATGCCGAGGCGCTGGATGCACTGGCCCTGGGCGGGGGCGCGGATGCCGTGGCCGGGGCGTTCGAACTGGTCATGGGCGGCGTGCTCCTGGCGGCGGGCGCCGTCCCGGTGTGGTCGCTGGTTGCCCTGGGCATGGCGGTGACGGCGCTCGGTGGCTGGGGTTGGGTCTACGCGCGCCGACTTTTCGCGTGGGGCCGAACGCGTCGGACGCTGACGCACGACTTGGTGGAACGCATGGTCGGCCACCGGACCGCGCTCATACAAGATCTGCCCGTCCGACGGGCGCACGCTGATGATCTGGCGCTCGGCGCTTACGAAACCGAATCGCGCTTCCTGGATCGCGCCGAGGTTTGGTTGTCGGTGGTGGTTCCCCGCGGCTGGCTGGTGGCCGGACTGCTGGTTCTGGCGCCCCTGATCCTGTTTGGCAGCCGTGTCCCAGGGCCGGCGGTCGCGGTGTCCGTCGGCGGCGTGTGGGTGGCGTACGGCGCCTTTCGTCGACTGGGGGCGGCGCTGCCGATGCTGGCCGGGGCCCACGACGCCTGGGGACAGATATCCCCGCTGATCGGCGCGGTCGAAATGGACCCCCTGGTGCCGGCCGGCGCGCGCGCGCCCGAGGGTGAGCCTGCGCTCGGCGCGGAGCTCAACTTGCCAGGGCCGCGCCCAGCGCCCCCCCTGCTGCTGGCCGACAACATCTCGTTTTGCTACCCGGGCGGGCAGTCCCCCGTTTTGCACAAGGTCAATGTCGTCCTGCGGGATGGCGATCGCGTGTTGCTCCAGGGCGCCTCGGGCGGCGGAAAATCCACGCTGGCGGCCCTGCTGACGGGCTTGAAACTTCCGACCTCGGGTGAAATGCGATTGCGCGGCGTGGAGCAAGGATCCGTGGGCCTGGCGCAATGGCGGGGCGAGATCGGAGGCGCGCCACAGTTCAACGACAATCATGTTTTCGGCGCCGACCTGCTGTTCAATATCCTCATGGGTCGGCGCTGGCCGCCCCGGCTGCAAGATGTAGAGGCTGCCGAGCGCGTCTGCCGCGATCTGGGCCTCGGCCCGTTGCTCGACCGCATGCCTGCCGGCTTGCAACAGCAGATCGGTGAGACCGGGTGGCAACTGTCGCACGGGGAGCGCAGCCGGCTTTTCATCGCGCGATCGCTGTTGCAGCCTCTGTCCGCGCGGGTGCTGGACGAAAGCTTCGCCGCGCTGGATCCGGCCACCCTCGATCAGGTCATGGCTGCGGTCCTGGCCCGGCCCGAAGCCCTGAT
>PMNO01000660.1:6640-13883 GCA_003161835.1 Myxococcales bacterium
AACCTCCAGGATCTGACGGTCGCGCTGCCGCACCTGGCCGCCGCGCGCATGGCCAAGCTGGCCGCCGAACAGGTGCTGCGGGCCGCGGCCACCCAGCTTGCGACCGGCAGATCGGCGGCGGACGGGGACACGCGGGGGCGGGGACCGGCCCGGCTGCGCCTGGGTCTGTGGAGTGGAACGCTGATTCAGCGATTGATGTTCGCGCGGGGGCTCGAGCGCAAGCCGATTTCGATGACGGCGTTCCGGTGGCTGTGGCCGCTGATACCCGACAGACGCCTGCTGATGCCCCTCGTTCAGCCTCGGGGAATCTACTGCTTCTACTCACGCCCGCTCATCGCGACGCTGGCCACGCTGCTGGGGCAACGATCGTGCCTGGAGGTGGCCGCCGGGGATGGGACGCTGACGCGATTCCTGGCCGCGGCGGGGGTCACGGTTCACGCGGTGGATGATCACAGCTGGGCGCACGCGATCACGTACCCGGCGCAGGTGGAGCGCATGGATGCCACGATGGCCCTGAAACGGGATCGCCCGGCCGCGGTGATCTGTTCCTTCCCGCCGCCCGGCAATGCATTCGAGCAGCACATCTTCCGGGCGCCGTCGGTCGATCTGTACGTGGTCATCACCACCCGGCATCGCTTCGCCGCGGGCGACTGGCAAGCCTACGACCAGCAGACCGCCTTCGACTGGGCCGCCGATCCAGGCCTGTCTCGTCTGGTGCTGCCGCCCCAGGTCGATCCCGCGGTGCTCGTGTTCCGTCGTCGCGCGTGAGTCGCCCCTCGCCGCGCTTCATGGCTCACGGTACCTGTTGTCGATCCAGGGCCGAAGTCAACGCGCCTGCAAGCTTCTCGATCTCGGGTGCGCCCAGATCCGTTGATGGCAACCAGGGCAACAAAATCAGGGGCAACCCGGGATCGAGCCTGAGGGAGGCGATCACGCGTTCGGCCGTCTCGCTGTGCGCCCGAGCGCCAGCGGCGATGTCGATGGTTGCGTCCAAGCGGGGATCACCCGTGGGTCCGCGGACGAAACGATCGAGCACCGTGGCCGCCGCACCGTGGGACAGTCGATCCGGCGGTACGGCATTCACGATCACGGGCCCCACGGCGATCCGCAGGTCACGCCGAGCGGCGCCGACCAGCTCACGGGTCTCGCTGGCGGGCAGCTCCTCGGGACGGGTGACCACGACCAGGGCCGTGCGAACCGGATCCGCCAGCAGCTCGCACAGCGCGCGCGCGTCCTTGACCAGCGGCCCACCGGGTGTGGCGTCGATGATGGCCCTCGGAATCTTCAACATCGCGACGGCGTGGCCACTGGCCGGGCCGTCCAGGATTACGAGGTCGTATTTCAATCCGGAGAAACCGGTCTCGGTGGTGTGCCACCAGGCCTTGCCTAGCATCGCGTAGGCGTCCAAACCCGGGATCGCCGACAGGAATCCCCGCACCGCGCGGTTGGCGAACAGCGCTCGATAGACGGCCTCGTATTTCAGAACCAGCAGGGCGTATTGATGAAGCGATTCTCGCGGCGTCATGTTGACCGCGTCGATCCCGGGCGCGACGTTTCGGACCGTCGCGCCGATGGGGCCGGGCTGTCCCAGCATCTTGCCCAGCCGTTCCACAGCGTCCGTTTGGGCCACCAACACGCGCTTTCCAGCCGAAGCCGCCGCGCGCGCGATCGCCGCCGCTACCGCGGTCCGGCCCACGCCGCCCTTGCCCGACAGCACCACGAAGCGCAGGTCCATGAGCGATGGAGGCATTCGTCCTGACAAATTCAAAATCGGTAGGCGATTCCAGCGCCAATGCCGAACAGATCACCGAACAGGGCCAGCCGTTCTCCGGCGTCGGTGGTCCATACCCCCACGCCTCTCACGGCGGTGTACTCGGCTCGCATCGACGCGCACCAGTCGCGCGCGACGGTGACGTCCACTCCCAGCGCCAAACGCCCGAGCGCGTGGGCGTCGCGCGCGGAGCCTGGCTGCAGCTCCAGCGCCGCGCTATCGAAGTAACCCAAGCCCAGCCCCGCCCCCACCGTGAGATAGGGGCGGAGCCGATCCGCACGCGCGGCCACGGTGTGCACCAGAACAAAGCTGGTCTCGGACGTGACGCGCGGGGCACGAAACGTCGCGGTCTGGTTGTTGTCCACGGTGACGGTGCCGACCTCGCTGGTGGAAAACCGATCGTGAGAAAAATCGACCCCCCAAGCGGCCTCCAGACCCGCGGCGATTCGAAGATAGGTGGTCTCGACGGTGCCACCGATCCCGAATCCCGACGAGGGCGTGACCGCGCGCCCCGAGCTGCTCAACCGGTAGGAGTAGCGCGGCATGACGGCGATGCGGTGGCGCGCGCCCGCTCGCCCGGAATCGCCGGTAGCCAGGGCGGATCCCGTCGGTGATGGCGCGGAGGCAGGCGCGGGGGCCGGCTCGGCGTCGCCCGGCGGATGGCTTGGTTCGGGCGGGTCGGTCGGTCCCGGATCGCGCGCGACCGGCGGCGCCAGGGGCGCCTCACCCGGCGCACTCATCTCGATCGGTGCGCCCACCGCGGACGGCGCGACGGCGATGCCGCCGCAGATCATGAAAACCGCCGCGCCCCCGAAGCCACCTGCTCGTGGCCGCCGCCTCACGGTGTCAACCAATCGCAACCAGCTTCTGTCCAGTCTCCACGGCGCTTCCCTCGGCGGCATGAACCTCGGACACCACCCCCGCCCGGGGTGCGCGCAACTCATTTTCCATCTTCATGGCTTCCAGCACCAGCAGCGTCTGACCGGATTTCACGGTCTCCCCGACCTTGACCAGGACCTTGACCACCCGCCCTGGGATGGGCGCGGTGAGGGTCAGCGGGCCCGCCTCGGCGCGTTCGGCGCGCGCTTGGTCCGGTGGTGGCCGGCCGCTCGACACTTCGGCCGTGCAGATCCGGGGCTCGCCGTCCGGGTGACTGACCTCGATGGTCAGGCGCGGCCCCGCGCCATCCACCTGGATCAAGCGCGCGGTCACGCCATCTAGAACCGACCAGGCGCCGCCCCCGAGATCGCGCGCGTCGACCATCCGTTCTTGGCCATCGACCACCACGCGCAATCTGCCCTCCACATCCTCCAGGTCAACCGCGCGCGTGCGCCCTTCGATCAAGACCACGTAGCGACCCACCATTCCCCCCGATCTAAGCCCAATCGCGGTGCAAAGCCAACGCCGTCGGGTCAAATCCCCTTCGGCGTGGCGGAGGCTCAATCCATGAACATCTTCAGCCGCCGCGATCGCGACGGGTGGCGCAGCTTGCGCAGTGCCTTGGCCTCTATCTGCCGCACCCGCTCACGCGTCACCTGAAAGTCCAGGCCCACCTCCTCGAGGGTGTAGTCCGAAGTTTCGCCGATGCCGAAACGCATCCGCAGCACCTTCTCCTCGCGCGGGGTCAGGGTCGCGAGGACCTTCCGGGTCTGTTCCGCCAGGTTCATCGAGATGACGGCGTCCACCGCCGAGACGATCGACTTGTCCTCGATGAAGTCGCCCAGATGCGAATCCTCCTCCTCGCCCACCGGTGTCTCGAGGGAGATCGGCTCCTTGGCGATCTTCAGGACCTTGCGGACCTTGTCGACCGGCAACTCCATCTTGTCGGCGATCTCCTCGGGCATCGGTTCGCGGCCGAGTTCCTGCACCAGATAGCGGCTGGTCCGGATGAGTTTGTTGATGGTTTCGATCATGTGGACGGGAATGCGGATCGTGCGGGCTTGATCGGCGATCGCGCGCGTGATGGCCTGTCGAATCCACCAGGTGGCATAGGTCGAGAACTTGTAGCCGCGCTTGTATTCGAACTTGTCCACGGCCTTCATGAGGCCGATGTTGCCCTCCTGAATCAGATCCAGGAACTGCAACCCGCGGTTGGTGTACTTCTTGGCGATGGANNCTGGGGCAGCTTGGCGTCCTCCTCGACCCGCCGGATCTTCTTCTGGGCGGAGCTCACCACCCGCGCCATCTCCTCGATCTCGTCGGCGCGGATGCCCAGCTTCTTCGCCACCGCGCGCTGTCGCAGTTCCGACGAACGAACGTCGTTCAGCGTGTTTTCGAGATCGCCGACGCCGAGGCCCGTGCGGTGCTCCCAGTCCGCGATCTCCATGTGCGCGATCTCGATGCGCGAAACGAATTCCTTCAGCATCAGGACGATGCGATCGATTTGCCGCTTGGCCAGCCGCATCTCGGACAGGGCGTCCAAGATCTCGAACCTGGTGGCCTCCCTCTGCTTGTCCGCGCGCTTCGATTGCGCCTTTGAGATCGTGGGCTCCGCGAGCTTGTGCCCGAGCTTCTGGTGCAGCGCGAACAGGCGGCGCACGTTGTCGATCGCCTTGCACACCCGCTCAACGTGCCAGGCTTCGTCGAATTCGGCGTCCTCGTCGTCGGCGTCCTTGACCACGTCCTTGACGCGGATCTGACCCCGCCGCAGTTTCGCCCCCAGCTCCAGGATCTCCTCGATGGCCAGCGACGAATTCAAGACGACCTGCAAGACCCGTCGTTCGCCGGACTCGATTCGCTTGGCGATCTCGACCTCACCCTCGCGCGTCAGGAGGGACACCGATCCCATCTTGCGCAGGTACAGGCGCACGGGGTCGGTGTTCTTGGCGTCGTCCTCGCTCTCCTCGTCTTCNNCGAGAGGGTCATCAGCCAATCGTCCATCTGGTCGGACGACACGATGCTGGAAGGCAGGTGCTCGTTCACCTCGTCGTAGGTGAGGAACCCCTTGGCCTTCCCTAGCGTGATGAGGTGACGCTTCTGACGCTCGTTCTCTTTTGCGGCGGACGTGGCCTTGGCTTTGGGCGCTGGCGCGGCGGTCCTCTCAAGGTCTTCGCCGTCGTCGTCGTCGTCGTGCGCTGCCATCGCTACGGCCTCTGCAGGGCTGATTTGAGACCCTGTTTGGTCTTGTCCAGCTCGATGCCCCTGCGCATCATCGCATGCGTCGCCGACGAGTCGCCGCGGTTCCTGGCCTGTTCCAGCAATCGCGTGGTCATCGAGATTTCGGCCTCCACCCGCTGCAGCTCGAGGCGCGATGACAATGCCCGCAGCTTCGTCCCCGGATTATCGGCCTGGGACACTCCCGCGTCCATCAGCGCCGCGGACAGCGAGCGGCGCACGTCCGCTGGTCCGCCTTCCAGCCAGGCTGGAACATCCAGCCGCCCGTTCGCAGCGATGGCCTCGCGGGCGGCACCGAAGAGCTGACGGGCACCCTCATCCACGAGCAACTCGCCGGCACGCGCGGCCTCCGGCGTCCCACACAGCTCGGGATAGGTCGCCATGAGCGCCAGCAGTTCCAATTCGTCGCGTGGCAAGGTGCGTTCGGCGACCTTGGCGACCGCGCCCACGGCCGGCGCGGTCGCGGTAGACCGGGGGTCGCCTTCGGCCCCTTCACGCCGCCGCTCGGCGTCGCGATCACCGCGATTCCCACGGTCTTGCGCCTCGCGCAGAGCGCGTCCCACCTGCTGGTTGGTCAGACTCAAGACCACCGCGAGCTGGCGCGCATACAGTTCGCGGGTGGTGGCATTGCGCACCCTGACCAGGAGCGCGGCGACGGTTTCCAGGGCCGCGATTCGTCCCGGCACACTGGTCTCTTTCGCGGCATCCTGGATGAACTGATCCAGCATCGGGCGCGCGCCCTCGACCAGACCGTTGAAGGCGGTGGCGCCGTTGGCCCGCACGAAATCGTCGGGATCCTGGCCGCTCGGCAGCTGCGCGATGCGCCCGTCCACATCGGCCTCGACGAACAGGGGCACCACCTTTTCCGATGCGCGCTTGCCGGCCGTGTCGCCGTCGAAGATCACCACCACGCGCCGGGCGACGCGTTCGAGGAGCGACACCTGCTCCGCGGTCAGGGCGGTTCCCATGGGCGCGACGGCCTCCTCGATCCCGGCCTCGTGCAGCGCCAGCACGTCGAAATTCCCCTCGACCACGATGGCGGTGCCCGACTTGCGAATGGCTTCGAGGGCCACGTGCAATCCGTAGAGACATTCCTTCTTGTGGAACAGGGGGGAGTCGGGCGAGTTGACGTACTTGCGATCCTTGGCATCGGGATCGAGCAGGCGGCCGCCGAACCCGATCACCCGCTTTTGCCGGTCGAACACCGGCAGCATCACCCGGTCGCGAAAGAAGTCGTAGCGGCCTCGCTCGTTGGTTCCAACCAGGCCCAGATGCTCCGCGTCCGCCGGTGCCACCTTGTGGTGCAGGAGGTGGTCCTGCAGCGCGTCCCACCGCGCGGCCGCATGGCCGATGCGGAACCGCGCCCGGGTCTGATCCCCGATGCCACGTCCCCCCACGTAGGCCCGCGCCGGGGCGCCGCCTGGTGCCGCGAGATTCTCTTCGAAGAAGCAGGCCGCCAGCTCCATGACCCGCAGCAGGCGATCCCGATCGGATTCGGCGTCCACCCGGGCCCGCCGCTCGGCCGGAGACAGGGGCTGACGTTCCGGAAGCTCTATCCCGGCCTGCTGGGCCAGATCGCGCAGCACCTCGGTGAAGGCCCTCTGCTCGATCTTGACCAGGAACCCAAACACGTCCCCTTTTTCGCCGCACCCGAAGCAATGAAAGAACTGGCGGGCCTCGTGCACGTGAAAGGACGGGGTCTTCTCGGCGTGGAAAGGGCAGAGCCCCTTCCAGCTACCCGTCCCCGCCCGCTTGAGCTCGACGTACCGCTTCACCACGTCGACGATGTTCGTCCGATCGCGGACGTCATCGATCTTCTCTCGGGGAACCAGCGGCACGAGTCAACCTATCCTGCGTCGTTCCACCCCCAGATTGTCCCTCCACCCAACCATTTTCGCCAGAGCCGAAGGCAGGGCCCCCTCGACCCTGGCGGGCTGCCCTTACTGGACGCTGCTCACTGTCCTTGCCTCACTGTCCTTCGCCGCCCTGCAGGTCGGCCTCGTCGGCGCGTTTGAGGATGATGAACTCGGAGCGGCGGTTGCGGCTCCAGCAGTCCTCGTTGTGCTGCGTGCAGACCGGCTTCGTCTCGCCGTATCCGTGGCTCTTCAGGCGGCCCGGTTCCACACCCCGGTCGTACATTGCCCGCTTGACGGCGCCCGCTCGCCGCTCGGTCAGATCCAGGTTGTGCGCGTCATCCCCGCGCTCATCGGCGTGGCCTTGAATCTCGATCAGCTGGATTTGAGGATTCCCCTTGATGGTTGCCGCGATGGCGTCCAGCAACGGGAAGGACACGGGCTTGATTTCGTCCTTGTCGGTCTCGAAGTAGATCTTGTCCAGGATATCCAGCTTGCCCTTGCG
>PMNO01000660.1:13920-14089 GCA_003161835.1 Myxococcales bacterium
GCCGTCCTTGTCCTCGGGATCGTCGGGGCACTTGTCCACGTTGTCCGGGATCCCGTCGCCGTCGCGATCGTTCGTGGTCGTATCGGGGCAGCCGTCCTCGTCCTGGAATCCGTTCTTGGTCTCGGGATCATTGGGGCACTTGTCGACCTCGTCGAGGATGCCGTCCTTG
>PMNO01000379.1 GCA_003161835.1 Myxococcales bacterium
GGGATCTCGCGGGCCAGCTCCGCCGCCTGCGGCAGGTCGGCCAGGAGCTCGGGCTCCGCCAGCAAAGCCAGCTCGACGGTCTCGCGCGCCAGCTTGGCCAAGGCCGCCTCCGAAAAATCCGAGGTGTACGTGATCGCCGCCCGGTGATCCTTGATGACCCGCAATCCGAGGCCCCGACTCCCCGCTTCCTTCACCAGTTCGGGCTCGCCCAACCGGACCTTGACCTCCAACTCGCGGCCGTCGCGCACCAGTACCTCGGCGGCGTCCGCCCCCGCGCGCATCGTCAGGGACAGCATTTGTTCGGCGTAGCGCTGACATTCCTTGGGCTCGGGAAGGGGCCGCACCTCGCGGGCGTTGGTCAAAGCCGGGGCGCTCATCCGGCACGCGTCCCGCCGACCGTGATCTCCGAGATCTTCAAGGTCGGCGTGCCGATGCCCACCGGGACCGATTGACCATCCTTGCCGCATGTCCAGGTACCGTCAGACAGTCGGAAGTCGTGCCCCACCATCGTCACCTTTCTCAGCACGTCGGGACCGTTCCCGATCAGGTTCACGCCCTTGAGCGGCGCCGTGACGCGCCCGTCCTCGATCAGGTAGCTCTCGGTCAGCGAGAAGACAAAGTCGCCGTTCGAAATGTTCACCTGCCCGCCCGAGAAGTGCTTGGCGTAGATGCCGCGCTTCACCGAACGAATGATGTCCGCCGGATCATCCTGGCCCGGTGCCAGGAATGTGTTCGTCATCCGCGGCAGCGGTTCGTGGCGAAAGCTCTGCCGGCGCCCGTTCCCGGACGCCGGGATCTTGAAATGCTTGGCCGACAGGCGATCCTGCATGTAGGCCGCCAGCACGCCGTTTTCGATCAGCACATTGCGCCGTCCGGGATTGCCTTCGTCGTCGACGTTGATCGAACCGCGGGCGTGATCGACGGTGCCATCGTCGATGACCGTACACAAAGGCGACGCCACCATTTGCCCCTGCTGGTCGGTATAGTTCGATGTCTTCTTGCGGTTGAAATCCGCCTCCAACCCGTGGCCGACCGCCTCGTGCAGCAGAATGCCCGACTCTCCGGCGCCAAGGACAACCTCCATCGGGCCCGCCGGCGCGTCGACCGCGTGGAGCATTCCCAAGGCCAGGCGGGCCGCTTCGCGGCCATGTTCTTCCGGGCTCTGTCCGGGGCGCAGGAAGTATTCCAACCCGAACCGACCCGCTCCCGCCGAGCGCCCTCCCTGCCGTTGCGTCCCTTCCTCGGCCACGACGCTCACGCCAAATCGAATCATGGGCTGTCGGTCGTGGGCGAAGGCGCCGGCGGATGACACGACCAGCACCTCGCGCCATTCCTCCGCCAACGAAACTTCGACCCGCACGATGCGCGGGTCGGCTGTCCGCGCGGCGGCGTCGGCGCGCCGCAGGAGGGCCACCTTGTCTGCTCCCGCGAGCTCCAGCGACGACCGTTCAATCGGATAGAAACTGGGCAACACCAGCGCGTGGACGGCGATCGGCCCCGGCGCGCCTCCCCCGGAAGCGATCTGGGCGGCGGTGCGGGCAGCGTCCAGCATGCGCGCTTCGGAGAGTTCCTCCGTGTAGGCATATCCGGTCGCGTCTCCGCTCAACACGCGCACGCCGAGTCCTACCGTCACGCCACGCCCCACCGTCCGTACCCGGCCCTCTTCGAGGAGAAAATCGGCGCCAGACCGGTACTCGAAATAGAGATCGGCGTAGTCGCCACCGGATCCCAACGCCGCGCTCAGAAGCCGCTCCGCGATCACCGCGTCGATCTGTTCCAGGGGCGTCTGTGCCGCCATGCCGACCGCGATACTCATCGTCGTCCCGGCCCGCCGTCGGGAACGTCCCGTCGACGCGACAGCTGCCGACGCGCTGGCTCAGGACAACTGTCGCTGCGGGTAACCGCGGTCCGCGCTCTGGGTGCTGGTGCCATGTCAGTCATGATGACAGAAGGCTGGCCCCCTGTGCCAGCTCTGTTTTTTCATCCGCGAGCGTCTGGGTTGCGCCCCTCGCGCGCCGACCGCGCGGCTCGGTTCCTCGTGCAAGTCTAGTAACGATCCGGCGGCAAACCCAGCTCATCGCCGGTGTGAAGCTTGATCTTCGTCAACCCGCGCACCTCCACCTGACGAATGCGTTCCCGCGTCAGATTCAGGATCGCGCCCACCTCCTCCAGGGTAATTCCGCCACGATCCGCCACATCGAGAGANNCTGACGAAGGGGCAAGGCCGCGCCATCGTCATGCATTCTTCACGGGTTTGCGGCCGCACGACGTCCACGGGATAGACCATCGTTTCGGCGAGACGCTTCTCTTCCCGGGTGAGGCGCTTGGGGGCGATGGTCTTCGAACGCACCCGCCCATCGCGCCCGGTCGAATGAACTTTGCGTCGAATTCGGGCCACTTCGGGCTGCGGCAGATCGTCCTCGATCTGCTGGGCCGACCTCATCACCGCCTCGCCCTCGCCTTCGCCATCCTCGGAATCCGCAATCGTCAGCGGCGTCTCGTCGTCTTCTGCTATTTCGTCCATCGTGATTCCCCCTCCCATGCGAACCTTGGCGGTCGAGCACCAAGGCTAGTAAAGGTCATTTCCGCCCCCGACGGCGGTTGCTGCCGATGTCGCCGACTCCTGTCGTTCGGAGAGGTGACGCTCGAGACTGGCAATCCGACGGACCAACTCGCCCGCGGCGCGCCTGGCTTCAACGATTTCTCGCTCTAGATCCCGGCGCTTCTCGGCACTATGCGCCGCCGGTCCCTTGGCCTCGCGCTCGAATCCAGAGAGCAATTCCCGCAGGTCCTTCTCCACGCCGTCGATCTCGTCCTTGAATCGAACGAATGAGCGCTGGATCTCTTCGATGGTCAGGTTGTCCGCCATCATCCCCTTGACCGCGTTGACCCGGCGCACCACGTGCGCGGGATAAATTCCGCACGACCCGCGGTGCTTGCCCTTGCGACCCACCCGCACCGAACGCGGGAGCAGTCCAAGCTGCACGTACTTCCGGAGGGTCGCCTCCGAGAATCGAATCCCCCGGGTTTCGAAGACGTCGACGATCTGACGCGAGGTCATACCGTTGGGGCAGGTCTGCTCGATCTCCTGAATTTCGCGCTCATCAAGCAGGCCCGACACCCGCGGCGTTGCCTTCCAGCGAGTCGCATCGGCTCCGGACGTATCAGAGGCGCGTCTCATCAGGTGCGTTCGAATGTAATCTATTCAAGAGATTACATGCAATGGAAAACTATCTGTGTATCTGTTCAGGTTGGGCGCGGCGATGCACCCTCCGAGCAGCGCCCTTCACCGGCCTGGCCCCGACCACCGTCGGTCAAGCGTCTGCTCCGAGACCGGCGCTGAACGCCGGCCCCTCGTTGCAGCGCCGGCGCTATAGTGAGCGTTCGATGTCAACGCATCGTCGGGCCGATTGTCATCCGTCGCGCGGGCTATCCCGGCGCGCGCTCCCGCTTGTCGCGCTGACCACAACTATCCTGTTCGGCGCCGGGCCAGGCTCCGCCATCGGTCCGAACGATCGCAGAATGACCAACGTTCGGTTTGGCATCTCGGTGGAGGCGCCGGCGGGATGGACCTTGTCCCAGCACACCGGATACACCGACACGGTTGTGCTCTTCATTCACCCGGATGGCAGTCGGATTGCGGTCACGGCCGCGGCCACGACGGCCCGCGACGCGAACGCCTTGTACGAGGAAAATCGTCCCGGCCTCGTCGCGCAGGGGTTGGCTCCTACGCCGGTCGGATCCGGCGTCCGTGGATCCTGGGCGGTCGATCTCGATGCGACCGGACGATCCGACAAGATGCGCCAGCTCTATCTTGTGCGGGATGTCCCCCTCGGCCGCCAGGCGATCATCTTCACCCTGGTCTCGGCCGGGAAAGTTTTTCCGGCGCGCCTGCTCGCGCTTGATTTTGTCGCCACACACCTGACGCTGGATGATCCGGTCTCGGGGGCGAATCGCGGTCGGCCCGTTGGTTCAACGGGAAGGGGCGGAGCCGGCGGGCGCTGACATGAATCCGGCGGCGGCTCCGAGCCTTGCCGCTACGACGCCGCTCGGGGCGGGCCCAATGCGACCTGTTCGCGCGAGCGTAAGACCTGCAACAGCGCGGATGAAGCGTTCACGTCAGGCGGGCGGCCGAAAGGCGGCGCCATGTACTTCCACCGCTTCTTCCACCACCGCACCGGACCGTGGTCGGCACATCCCAGTATCCGATCGCTGGGTTCGCAATACACACGTACGTGCATGTGATCGTCGTGCGGTTCCGCGTCCGATGGCTGACGAACGATCTGTGACGCGCGGGCGATCAAGGCGGCGTCCTCCCCTTCCGCGATGCCCTGCTGGATGAGGCGCGCCGCAAGATCGCGCTGCACGAAGATCCACTGCACCTCGACGTCGGGATCGCTCAACAGCGCGCGAACAAATCGCCAGTTGCGGCGCACATCGAATCGAACATCGGGAACCGATGTCGTCGGCATCGCCCCGCCCTGTGCCGGAGACCAGTGGGCCGCGCGACCGCTTCGGTCAAAGTGAAGCATGGCATTCCCGGGCATCACCACCCGCCCCGCCGCGTTCACCGCGTAGTAGAAGACGTCGACATCACGGCCACTCTGGTGCGACTTGTGCTCGGGCGATCCGCCACCGCTCCGGCGCGACAGATCGCCGATCGCCGCCACCGATCCGGGATAGGACTGGGCCACGGAGCGGCTCGTCCGCACCACGAGCTCTACCAGCTCGTCCGAGCCAAAATTGCTCTGGCGGATCCTCCAG
>PMNO01000624.1 GCA_003161835.1 Myxococcales bacterium
GCGCCAACAGGATTCGTGATGAGAGTCTTCTGGTCAGGGTCGATCGTCGCTCGAAGGCTCTATTGCGCAGGGCGGCGGCCGCGAAGGGGCTCAGCATCAGCGACTACGTGCGCAGCCGCGTCGTGCCGTTGGCGCGGCAGGATATCGTCGAGGCCGACACTNNGCCCCCCCCGACCGCCGCGCAGCGCGGGCTCGGCAAGCTGATCCGGTCGGTCCGCTGAACCCGTGAGCGTTGACCGAGAGTTCCCTCCGCCAGGACTGACGCTCGATCTGCTCGACCGTCGACACCGGCGAAAGGCATTCTCCAGCGGCGATCGGCGCGTCGATGAGTGGCTCGCGCGTCGCGCCCTTCCGGCGATGCGGAAGAACACGAGCACGACCCGCGTCCTGGCTGACGAGCACGGGTCCATCGCCGGTTTCTACACGCTCGCGAACACCGCGCTTGACGTGTCGCAGGTCCCCCTCGATCTCTTCGACCGCGAGGTTCCGCGTTACCCACCGCCGACGCTAACGCTCGCGTGGCTCGGCATCGACGCGCGATATCGGGGGCGAGGCCTTGGAACGAGGCTCTTCGCCCGGGCGCTGGCCGACGGGCTCCGCGCATTCGAAACCGTGCGCTTCGTGGCCGTGGTGGTCGACGCACTGACCGAGGCGAACGTTGCCTTCTACGAATCTCAGGGTTTCCGTCGCGTCCCGGGCACGACGAACAAGCTCTTCCTTCCGGCCTCGACGCTGGTCGCGGTCGTCGAGGAGTGACCACACGCGGCTCCGACGCACGATCACAGCGTGATGCGCCACGCCGAACGCGGGTCCGCATGCGCGCCGGAGCGATCACCGAAGAGCCGCCGGACTAGGGTCTGCGCGCGTCGACGCCGGGGACGGGAGGATCGCCGTCCTCGTCGGCGTCCTCCTCGTGCTCCTCCTTCGCCTTACGTTCGATGACGTAGCGCGCCTTGGGGTTGAACATCGCCTGCAGTTCCAGGAACACACTGCCGGCGTTCTGGAAATTGGGCTTGTTGCGTCGATAAAAGATCCAGCCCAGCTCCTCGAGCTTGAGCAGGATCCGGTCGCCGAGGAACAGCGCGACCGGAATGCCCACGACGACGATCAGGATCCACTTCACTGCGCTGTTCATCAGGTCGCTCCTGCAGCCCCTGTTCCCTCCCGCCCCAGCACGTTGCGTATCACGGCCGCCACCTCTTGGACGGCGGGCTCGCAAAGCAGCGCGCAAATGGCCGGTCCCGAGGCACAACTAAGATAAGGCATGTGTGTCCCGAGGTTCCCGTGGCGAGAGTGGCCCACGGGAACTTCGGGCGTTTCTGTTCTCGCGACACGTGTTCGGATGCGAGTGCAGGCGGCTACCGGCATAGATACGTGCGTATTCCGGGGCGACCTGGGCGGGGAGTGCGGCGGGACCTGGGCACCGATTGATCCCCGGCGCTCGCTCCCGGCGCGCTACAGTGCGTGCCCCTTGAACTGGCTCACGTAGAGCTGGTGGTACGCTCCGTGCGCCGCCATGAGCTCGGCGTGGGTACCCCGCTCCACGATCCGCCCCTGCTCGATGACCAGCACCTGCCCGGCATCCCGGATGGTGCTCAATCTGTGCGCGATGGCGAAGCTGGTCCGGTTGCGCATGAGTCGCGCGAGGGAGCGCTTGATCCGCGCCTCGGTCCGGGTGTCGACGCTGCTGGTGGCCTCGTCGAGGATCAGGATGGCCGGATCGGCGAGCAGCGTGCGGGCGATGGACAGCAACTGGCGTTGCCCCTGACTCAGGTTTCCCGCGCGCTCGGACAGGACCGTGTGATACCCGTGGGGCAGCTGCCGGATGAAAGCGTCCGCCTCCGCGTCCTCGGCGGCCTTCATGACCTCGGCGTCGGTGGCCTCCAGGCGACCGTAGCGGATGTTTTCGAGGACCGTTTCCGGAAACAGGAAGGTGTCCTGAAGCACGATGCCGAGCCGCCGCCGCAGCTCCGCCTTACCGAGGGCGCGAATGTCGACGCCATCGATGGTGATGCGTCCGGCGTCGATCTCGTAAAAGCGCGTCAGCAGGTTCACGATGGTCGTCTTGCCGGCCCCGGTCGGGCCGACCAGCGCCACCACTTCCCCTGGACGCGCCTCGAGTGACATGTCCTCGATGGTCCGGAGGCCCGGGCGGTAGCCGAAGGAGACGTGCTCGAATCGAACTTCCCCGGATCCCGCAATCGAAATGTTCCGGTCGCGTGGCGCACCAAGCGCGCGGCCAGGGTCGCCGTCGTCGATCTCGGCGGGCTCGTCCAGCATCTGGAAGACTCGCTCGGCCCCCGCCAGGGCCGCCTGGATGGTGTTGTAGAGGTTCGACAGCTGGCGCAGCGGGTTGACGAAGTTCTGGCCGTAGTTGATGAAGGTCGCGATGACCCCGACGGTGACGAGGCCGCGCAGGGCCAGCCACCCGCCGAGCCCGGCCAGGACGATCACGAACAGGTTGCCGAGCACCGCCGTCAGCGGCATCAGCAGGAGCGCGTAGGTGTTGGCGGTGATGGACACCCGGTAGACCTCGGCGTTGTGCTCGCGAAAGGTCGCGAGGGCCGAATCGCTGCGGCGGAAGGCCCGCATCACCTTCTGGCCGCTGATGGCTTCCTCCATTGCCCCGTTGAGCCCACCGAGCGCCCGCTGCAGATCCCGGAAGCCGCGCCGGGTGTAGACCGCCACGAAGCGCGTGAACCAGAACATGATGGGCACGACCAGCAGCGACGCCAGGGCCAGCCAGCGATCGAGCACGAACATCGCGACCAGGATCCCCACCATGGACAGCACACTCGACAGCAGGGCGGTGATGTTCTGGGCGACCGCCTGGTTGATGGCATCGATGTCGTTGGTGAGCCGGCTCATGATCTCGCCGGCGGGCTGGCGGTCGAAGAAGGCGATGGGCAGCTTCTGAACGTGCCCGAACAGCCGGCGCCGCAGGTCCTTGAGCACCCGCTGCGATAGCTCCGACATCAGCCAGCTCGACACGAACTGCAAGGCGTTGCCGAGGAGGTACGCGAGCAGCATCCACAGGCCGGTTCGGCCGAGGCCCCGGGCGTCTTTCTCGACGATGAAGCGATCGATCCCGCGCCCCATGAGGTAGGGGCCAACGAGACCGAGCAGCGCGTAGGCGACCACGCAGCCCCCGACCAGCGTCAGGCGTGCACGGAACGGACGAAACTCGGCGCCGAGCCGCCGCAGCGACCCGCGCGGATCCTTGGCCTTCTCGATTCGCCCACCAAAGCGCGGCCCGACCGGACCCATGGCCGCCCGCGCCGTCTGGGCCGCCTGGCCGCGGGGGAGCGCGTCGCCCGGCGGACTCATGCGCCCTCCCGCGGAACGCGCGCAAGATGGGGAAGACCGGCGCTGGCGCTGCCCGGTATGGCTGCGGCCTTGTTCGCCTCGGCCTCCTCGACGATCCCGCCGCCGAGCTGGGTCTCGAAGATCTCCTGGTAGACCGGGCTCGTCGCCATGAGCTCGGGGTGGGTGCCGGACGCCACGATCCGCCCCCCATCGAGGACCACGATGCGATCGGCGTTGAGGACGGTGCTGATGCGCTGGGCGACGAC
>PMNO01000378.1 GCA_003161835.1 Myxococcales bacterium
GTCGACGCTCCCTTGCCGTCGGGCCCCACCTCGATGGTGATCCACGGCGCCTCCTCTTGCCCTCCCACGCGCCCTCCAATGACCGCCATCTTGCCGCAGACCCCCGCGCCCCGCGCGCGCACCAAGATGTCACCCTTCGCGATCTCCGACGCCGGCACGGCCGTGTAGAGGCCGAGGGTGGGGTCTTTCGTCTCGGCATCCAGGAGGGCGTCCGAACGCAGGGCGCTCGGGTAGCGCCACCAGGCGGGCGGCGCCGCTGTCCCATCCTCCTCGATTTCGGGCACTACCCCACCCGCCTGCTCCACCGCCTTCCAGGCGATCACGGCCGATCGATCCCAGCCCGCCCATCCCCGAGGCGTCGGAACGGCATCATCCTGCACGCAGGTCGACGTGAAGTTCGCCGGCGCGGCGACGGCCGNNATGAACAGACGGTGCCCGAAGTTGGGCTCCAAGTCGGATGCGAAGATCTTGTCGGCGGAGGCCTTCACGTCGTATTCGACGCGCTTGAATTCGAACGTCTTGGTGTCCGTATCGTAAAGGACGTAACTGGCGCGGGGATCATAGTCGCGTGGCTGCCCCACCGATCCGACGCTCACGATGTATTTCCATCCCGGACGCAGCTCGAATTTCTGGGCGACGACGTCATGTGTGCCACCGTCGGCGGACAGGGCGAAGGCCTTGCACAGGTGGGAATGACCGATCAGGGTCAAATGGGCCATCTGCGGCCAGATCGGCAGGCACTGGGCCGCCTGGTCCTTCGCGAAAATGTAGTCGAACTCCTCGATATTCAGCGGCGAGCCGTGACAAAAATGCACGTCGCCTTCACGAACCTCGTACGGCAGCGCCTTCAACCATTCCATGTGCTGTGGCTGCAGCTGCCGGGTGTGCAGATCCAGGGCGTGTCGAGCCGCGTGATAATAGTAGGAATAGTCCATCCGCCCGGCGACGGCGGCGTCGTGATTGCCCAGGATGGTGTGCGCCACGCGCGACCGAATCAGGGCGCACGTCTCGTTCGGGCTGGCGCCGTAGCCGACCACGTCGCCCAGGCATATGGTCCGCTCAACGCCGGCCGCATCCATGGCCTTGAAGCAGGCCTCGAGCGCTTCGATGTTTGCGTGAATATCGGAAACGATTCCCAGGCGCATCGGGTCTACTGACGCACAAACCTAGCATCGAACCGACGTGAAGTCCCGGACGGACATTCATTCCGGTCGGCATGACGGCCGGGATGTGGGGGGCGGGCGCATCAGAACGGGGGCGCCGATCGTTCGAATTGCGCGGATTGCGCGCTCGGACCGCCGGCTCGGCGGCCATCGAAGGCCCGCGCGGCGGTCAGGACCACGCGCCCCAGGACCGAGCTCAATTCCACGACGGGCCGCTCCGCGCCGCCGCCCGAGGCCAGACGCACTCCCGCTGGCGTCGCGACGGCGCGCAACCGGTCGCCCTGGCGCCACAACACCCGCAGGGGAATGCGCGACACCACCGGCGCCGGCGCGCGCACATGCAATTCAAACGGCGATCCCGCCACGCCGGATGGCAACGGGACCAGCGCCAGGCGCACCTCTCCGCTGTAGCTGCGCAGATCATAGTGAGCGCCGGGCTGAAGAAATCCCAGCAATACGACCTCGCCCGTGGTCGCGGACAAGCGCACTTCGTGCGCCCGGATGTCGGCGGCGTGGATCTGACCGTCGACGACCCGCGCTTCGACCCGGGTGCCCGCGACGCCTTCCAGGCGCATCAGCCCCTCGACGCCGTCCAGGTCCACATCGCCCTCGACGGCCAGCACCGTCTGACCACCACGCAATTGCCGGGTGACCACGCGACCATGAACGTCGGACACGCCAATGCGCCCGCCCGTCGTCTCGAGCCGCGCGCCCGCCCTCAGCCCCGACGCCGACAGATCGCCCGCGAACGTCTTCGCCTCGATCTCCAATCCGGCCGGCACCTCGACCACCAGATCCACCCGGCTGGCGACCAGCGGCAGCGCGCGCTCTCGCCCGCCCAAATCGACCCGAGTTTCGAGCGAGACCTCACCGCCCCCCCAGGCGGTGAAGTGGACGCGCAGTCGGGCCAGGACCTCCGCGGAGGCCGAGCTCTTTTCGGCGATGATGTGAATCACGTCGGCGCGGTCCCACGCCTTGATGGTGACGTTGCCCAGGGGATTTTCGATGCGCATGCGCTGGGCCCCAGGAATCGGTACGATCACCTCGCGGGCATCGAGGGGACGGGGCGGCGCGGCGCCCCCGATGGTTCCGGGCGCGGGTGCGGGCGTGGGCGACGTCGTCGCGAACCCGGCGTCGACCCCCGCGTGAACCGGAGCGGCCCCCACGGCCAGCACGCCGATCACCATCGCCCGCAGAGGCCATCGCACCTGCCGTGGTAAGCGCCCTCGCACGCACGTGCGCGTGCCCACCCGCGTGATCACCGCAAAGCCTCCGCGGTCGCCGGCGAGCCGCGATGAACCGCCTCGGCCAGAAAATCGATCTGGCGCTGATAGGCCGAGAACAACATATCGGCGCCCGTGCTATCGCCCGGATCCCGGCGGGCCACCGCGCGCGAATGTGCGACCGCTTCGTCCAGACGCGCCAGCCGATCGCCGACGCGGGCGCGGGTTTCCGGATCCCACAGCGTCTGTTCGCGATCCAAGATCTTGCGCAAGCGATTGACCGCCTGCTCGTACGACACGGCGGCGCGCTCCAGTTCGCGTTCGGCCTCGGCCAGGAGGGGATCGCTCGATGCCAGGGGCGGCGCGCCGGGCCCGGTCCCGTCACCAGGCCCGTGATCGCTCGACCGGCTCCGTGCCCGGTCTTGCTGCGCCGCGGACGCCGTCTTCACCTCACCCGCATAGCCAGCCGCACGCCAACGACCGAGTCCTCCGGCCAGCACGACGACCGCCACCCCGCCCGCCAGGGCTCCGATCAGCGTCGCCCGCCACGACCAGATCCGGGCCGGAGGCGCATCCAAGGCTCCCTCGATGGCCGACCACAACGTGGGCGGCGGTTCCGGACGATCGAGGCCTCGCGTGGCGACCACCTCGGCGCGCAACTCGGCCGTGACGCGCATGCAGTCCGCACAGCCTTCGACGTGCGCCCGCACGACGGCAGTGTCGCGATCCGGCAGATCCCCCGAAATCCAGGCCGACAAGCGGTCGGCGTCCACATGTCGCGTCCCCGTCCCGGTCGACGTCATGTGACCCCGGTGCCGCGGCCCGGGACGTCCGCGGCAGTGATGCTTTCGGCGGCCAAAATCTCGCGCAGCTTGGCCCGGGCCTTGTGCAGCTGGGATTTCGACGTGCCCACGTGACAGCCAAGCACGGTCGCGATTTCCTCGTGCTCCAGCCCTTCGACGTCATGCAACACCAACACCGTCCGATATCCCACCGGCAGCCGGGCCAGTCCCCGCTCGAGCCGCCGGCGCAAGAAGGCGTCGCTGGCGCCCGGCTCCCCGTCCGACGAAACCAAAGCGGCCACTTCCCCGGCGCGCGCATCCAACGATTCGCTGGCCGGCGACCGACGCGACCGATGCGACAGCGCGGCGTTGACCGCCAACCGGTAGATCCAGGTACCTAGCGCCGAATCGCCGCGAAAACGTGCCAGGCCCCGAAAGATGCGGATGAAGGCCTCCTGTGCGACCTCCTCGGCCTCCGACGGCCCGGCGATGCGCGCGCTCAACGCAAAGACCCGCCGCTTGAAGCGGTGATAGAGCGCCTCGCGGCTGCCAGGCGCTCCACGTCGAACCGCATCGACCAGCGCGTCGTCGTTGTCCGCGCGCTCATCACGGGTCAGCGTCAATGGGCCAGCACCTGCGTCCCGGTCTGCGGTGGCGTACATCGTGGGTTCAGGCTCTTTGACTGGCATTGAACGATTTCGGGTTGCCCGCCCCGGCCGCGATGGCTGGGACGGCGCCAATGGTACAGTCCCCGGCCCCATGCGGCCCGTCATCCTGGCGTGTTTTTTCCTGTCCGGCGCATCCGGACTGGTCTTGGAGATGCTGTGGACCCGGANNTTCGGGTCGACGACCCTGGCCGTATCCACGGTCCTGACCGCGTTCATGGGCGGCCTGGGCCTGGGGTCGTACCTCGCCGGACGGGTCGCTGACCGCCTGAAGGCGCCGGTGCGAACCTACGCCTTGATCGAGGCGGCGATTGGTATTTATGCGCTCCTGGTCCCGGTGGTGATTTCGTTGTACCCGGCCCTCAATCGCTGGCTGTGGACGACGTTTGGCGATCACTACGCGCTCTTGTCGTTCCTGCGGTTCGTCGCCTCCGCGGGCCTGCTCATCCTGCCCACCACCTTGATGGGTGCGACGCTACCCATCCTGAGCCGGCATTTCGTGCAACATCCCTGGGAGCTGCGCCGGGTCGGGTTGCGCATCGGCACCCTCTATGCGGTGAATCTGTTCGGCGCCGTGGCTGGTGCTTTCTTCGCGGGCTTCGTATTCCTGCCCAGCTGGGGCGTGCGATGGACCAACGTGACCGCGGCGTCGTTCAATCTGACCCTGGCCGCCGCGATTCTGATCGCGCGCCGCCTGCCACGNNGACGTGATCGTCACCGCGCGCGCGCGCCGCGTGGCCCTGGGCGCGTTTGCGGTGTCGGGTGCCACCGCGATGACGTTGCAGGTGTTGTGGACGCGCGCGCTGGCCGTCCTCATCGGGTCGTCGGTCTACTCGTTCACGCTCATCCTGCTGGCCTTCTTGGTGGGTCTCGGGACGGGGTCGGCGCTCGGGGGTCGCCTCACGGGAAGAACCCGCCACCCTGTTCGTTGGTTGGCGGGACTGCACATGCTCATCGCGGTGGCCATCGGCCTGTCCTACCTCATCACCGATCGCCTGCCGTTCGTGTTCACGTGGCTGCTCGAATCCGCGAGCTTCGGCGTCGATGCGGTGCTGATCTGCCAGTTCGCCCTGACGTGCATCGCGATCCTGCCGACGACGATCCTGATGGGCAGCGTGTTTCCCTTGACCGCACGCATCGCGAGCGCCCGCCTGGAAACCGTGGGAAAGGACATCGGGAACGCGTACGCCCTGAACACCGTCGGCGCCATCGTCGGATCGTTTGGGTCGGGATTCGTGATTCTCCCGGTGCTGGGTCTCCAGCGCGGAATCTATCTGGTGACCGCGACCGGCCTGGGATTGGCGGCGGCGCTGCTCGGCGTGGCTCCCGAACTCCCCCGCCGGCGCCGTTGGCTGGGAATCGGCCTGGCGGGTTCTCTGGCTATTTCGGGTTTGTTCCTGCCCCGCTGGAATCTCATGCTGTTCTCGTCGGGGTTCTTTCGGGTATCGATCGCGCGCGACTACATCTACCGGCGCATCCACAAGAAGGAATGGCAGTTCCCCAAGCTGGCCTTTTATGAGGATGGCATAGCGACGACGGTTTCCGTCGATCGATGGGGCAAGACTCTGTCGCTGAAGAACAACGGCAAGGTGGATGCGTCGAACGAGGGCGACATGCCCACCCAGATCACCGTGGGCCTGTTGCCGTTGTTGCTGTACCCCGGCGACCATCCGCCCAAGGTCGCGCTGATCGGGTATGGCTCCGGTGTCACCGCCGGCGCGATCACCCAGTATCCCATCGCATCCCTGGAATTGGTGGAACTGGAGCCCGCGATCCTCTATCGCGCCTCCCACCTGTTCGACGACGTGAACCATCGCCCTCAGGAAAACCCCAAGGTGACCGTCCACGCCGGCGACGGGCGTAATTTTTTGACCCAGCGCACGGACAAATTCGACGTGATCGTGAGCCAGCCGTCGAACCCCTGGTTGACCGGGGTGTCCAACCTNNACGGTGCGCGACGAATTTCGCTACGTGTATGTCTTCTCCGCCGAAGACCTGTCGTCCGACACGATCTTGATTGCCAGTCAGGAACCTCTGAAACTGGATCTGGGCGCGGTCGAGCGTGCGCTGTCACACCCCGAGACGCGCGCCGAGGCCAACCGTGGAGCCCTCGAATCCCCGCACGACGTGTTCGCCTATCTGTTGCTCGCACCGGATGAGCTCGAATCGTTCACCACGGGATCTCCCGTCAACACCGACGACAACGCGCGCATCGAATTTTCGGCGCCCCGCGATCTGCTGGGATACGCCAAGTTCGATCCCTATCTGGCCAAAGTGTACGGTCCGCTGTGGCCGTACGGGCACCTGAGCGAGGTCGTCACCGGCTACGACGGCCCGGATCGCAGCGCGCGCTGTGGGGGCCTCGGCCGCAGCTTGCTGGCGCACGGCAAGGCGCGCGAGGCGGAATTGTGGACGCGCCGCGCGGAAGCGGCGGGCGATTCACCGGAGGCGCGGCAGGCGCGCTTGCTCCTGCAGTTGGTCTCGACCCGCCTCGATCGCGATCCGGAGATCGCGCTCGCCCCGGGGGAAGTTCTCACGCCTCCCCAGGCCGAGATCGGCACGAACAGGCTCGGCGCGAAAGTGACGGCCGCGGATGCGCAACGGGCCCGGGAGGAATATCCGGACGTGTTGGCCGCCGTCAACGCTCACCGGTATGCCACGGCCTACAAGATCCTCGAGAAATGGCCCGAATCCCTCTGGACAGGGCTCGGACAGGACTTCAGCCTGCTCGAGGGATTTCTGGACTACAAGGCCGAGCAGTACGTGGACGCNNCGATCCCACTACGCCAACGCCAGCTACACGAAAGCGGTGGCCGCGCTCGAGAAATTCATCGAGGGCCAGCGCGCGCTCGGTCGGCCGGTCCTCCCTTAGGAGGCCGGCCGCGGAGCCCAACGGGCCGCACCGAAAAGGCGCGCCAGGCGCGCGGCCGGCCGGCCCCGGCGTGATACGATCCGCTCATGCCGGATCAAATACCCGAGGTCGTCGGGGTCGGTTTGGCGACTCTGGACCAGATTGGCCTCGGACCGCGTTCCCGAGATCCGTCGGTAGAGATGACCACGTTTTCATTGCAGGCCGGCGGCCCCACGGGAACCGCGCTGGCCACCATGGCCGCATTCGGAGCGAAGACTCGGTACTTCGGCCGGCTTGGCAACGACGAGTTCGGTCAGATCATCTTGAGTCGGTTGCACAGTTTCGGGATCGACACCTCGGCCGTGCTTCTGGAACCCGGCCGACTGTCGCCCGTGACGTTCACGCTGATCGAAGACCAGGGGGGACGTCGCTATGTTCGATACACCCGTGGAGACACCACGCCTCTGCAGGTGGCGGATTTGCCGCCGACGTTGTTCGACGGCGTGCAGTTGCTTTACATCGACGCGGAGATGCCCAACGTGCAAGTCGCCTCCGCCGAGCGGGCGCGTGCGCGCGGGGCGCGCGTCCTTCTGGGAATTCGCCGCATGGGACCCGGATTGGGCGAACTTCTAGACCTGGCCGATGTGGTGATTGCGTCCGAACGGGTGGCGGCCGAACTCGCGCATTCATCGGACATGGAACGCACCTTGGTCGAGTTGACCAAGATGGGCCCCGAAATCGCAGTCGTGACGCTGGGCGAAGACGGAGCTGTCGCTTTGCACGAACATAAGCTCGTTCGCCAACAGGCCTTGCACGTCGAAATCGCGGATGTAACCGGCGCCGGCTCGGTTTTCCGCGGCGCTTTTGGCTACGCCCTGCTACGAAATTGGCCCCTGGAGCGAGCCATCCCGTTCGCGAACGCCGCCGCTGGCTTGAACTGCACCAGCCTCGGCGGACAGGGCGGCATTCCCACCTTGGACGCCGTCGAGCGCGCGGCCAACGGCTGACGCGCGGGAGGAAGGCCCCCCGCGCCCTGAAACCTGCTAGCGCGATCCGGGTGGTTGGTGCGTTCCGAACTTCGCCTGCACCTGACTTGCGGTCGCCTGACTTGTGTTCGCGGCCAACGCCGCGGGCTCCGACTCCAGTGCATCCTGGTCGATCTGCTTCCTCAACGGTTTGAGCTTCCCGTTGTGCAGTTCCCCCTCCAGCATCGCGTCCATCCAATCCGTCGAACCGGGGTCGATGTGCCGCAAATTCATGCCGATACCCTCCCTTTCATGCCGCTCGCGCGGTTTCCTAGAGCAGAGAATACGATCCTCCTGTTTCGGAAACCTTTCAAGCATGATTTTTATTCGTAACTTCGAAAAGAAAGTTGAGGTCGTCCCCGCCCCTACAAGTCGGCGACGCACTTGACGCCGTCACCGAGACCGTCAAGGCCCCGCGTCTTTCAGGAAATTCGCGCTGACGTTGGCGGCCGTACCCCAGCGCGCCTTCGTCCATCGCGTCTCATAAGCGTGCAAGAGACCCAGCACGCCGCGCATCTGCCGCAAGGCGATGGGCCGTAGTGCCGCGATGTCCTTCTGCTCCAGCCGGTCTTCGAATTCGTCGTATAACTCCAGGCGACCGGACGCGGCGACCAGGCGGTACCGCGCGACCTTGAGTCCGCGCGCGACCTGTCCGTCGATCGTGAACCCCGCGCGCGGCGTCGCCCCGACCTCGTCCCACGCGAGCGGAATCAGCGATGCTCCTTGAATCCGTGGCCCCACGGGCGCCCCCGCGAGATCCAACAAGGTCGCGTATAGATCCATGATTTCGACGTCGGCGTGAACCACCCGCCCCGCGGGCATGCGCCCAGGGGCATGGATCAAGAGCGGCACCCGGGTCAGCTCTTGGTAGACGGATTGCCCGTGGCCAAACCGGCCGTGTTCACCGAATTCATCGCCGTGGTCGGACACCACGATGACCGCGGAGTGGTCATATAGATTCGCGNNCTGTACGCCGGTCAGCGCGGGCTTCAGGGGACCTTTGTAGGGTTTGTTCCAGTACTTCTTTAAGAATTGCGGTTTCGGCGTATAGGCGACGTGGGGATCCACCGTGGCCAGGTAAGCAAACTCGGCCTTCCGCTGATTTTGCAACACCCAAGGCTTGGCGGTCTTCCACAGGTAGTCGGCGCCGTTGGGCAGGTCTTCCCGGATGAAATTTCGATAGGCATCCCAGCCACGCTCGAAACCCCATTTTCCGGAAACGTAGCCGTTCGATGAAAAGATGGCGGTCTTGAATCCCCGCTGCTTCAAGTCCTCGGCGATGAAGGCGACATCCTTGGAGAGCTTGGCCTCGTGCGCGACGGCCTTGTGCACCGGCGGATAGACTCCGGTCAACAACGAGGCGTGGGACGGCAACGACCAAGTCCCGGGCACCTGCGCCCACTCGAATCGCGTCGCGTCCGCGGCGAAGGCATCGTAGTTGGGTGTTTCCACCCGCGTGTGCGGGTTGTAGACCCGCATCTTGTCCGCGCGCAGCGTATCGACCATCCAGACGAAGATGTGATCGAAGCGCGGCTCCGCGGGGATGGCCGGGGGTGCGGCGGCGCGCACAGTCAGGCGTGGCTCGGCCCAGCGCACGGAGCCGCCGTGCGCAATGAAATCAATCCGCGCGGCCTGTCCCGCGGCGGCGCCGAGCGGCAGCGAGACCTCCGACCACCGACTGCTCGCCTCCGCGTCCAGGAGTTGCCGCGGCGCCTGGCCATCCACCGACACCCGCACGCTCGCGTGGGCGCCCGCGACCTCCGAGCCGTAACCCAGCTCAAGGGCGGCGCCCGGAGGTATCTGAAGGTAGTACGAGAGCCGAGAGGTGTTGCCGGCGATCGCGATGGCGGGCCGGTGGACGCCTCCGAAGAGAGTGTCGGTGACCCGTGCGCTCACAGGTTCGGGGGGAACTCCCCCGGCGACGGCGTCGGCGCCGGCTGCTGGGCCGAGCGACAGGTCCGAAAACGCGGCGGCGCTGCGCTTCGCTTTGACCGAAGCCGCCGCGCGGAAGGTGAAACGGATGCGATTTTCGCCGACCCGCAGGACCGCGGCTGGCACCGCGACATGGAGGCGCTTTTTACGGGCCCCATCGACATCGAGGGTGGCCACGGATTTCTCGTTGACGAATACCGACACCTTCTGTTTGGGTGCCAACGACCGCAAGGTGAAGGCCAGGACCGCGTCGCCAAGAGCCGTGCCACCCACCCCGTCTCCGTCGGTGTCGATCGGGACGAAAAGTTGGGCGGACAGGCCCGCTACCAGCGCGACCGGAGCACCTTGATCCTGCTCACCCAGGATCCAGGAAGTTTTCCACCCACCGTCCACGTACTTGAGAAAATCGGTCGACCCTGCATCTATGATCAGATTTCCCGCGGAATGCGCGGAGGCGTGAACCCGATTGTTCAGGAGATCCAGGGCAACCCGCACCTTCGTGGCGGGACCGGCGTCCGGTGGTTTGGCCGTGGCCTCGGGCGCGGGTGCGGCAGCCGCAATTCCGCAACCAGCGACGAGGAGCGCGACAAAGGCAAAGCGCGGGTGACTACAAGCGCTCAAGAGCTGATCGAGTTAACGCGGCAGTCGACGCCCGTCAAGATTCGTGAACGACGAGGACGGTGTTTGTGCGCCCCGCGCGGTCGTGGTAGCTGCAAGGTTCACGAATGGGGACGATTTTTCGCTGGCGGCTGGGTCCGATCGCCGCTTCGATCTTGGCCGGATTCGTAGGCGCCGGGGTGCTTGATGCGCTCGTCACGGGGCTCCGCACGTCGGGCGCATCCGCTCCCGGCGCGTTGCTCACGATGGGCCTGGGTCTGTACGGTGCCGTTGGTCTGGTCGCGGCTCTGGTCGTGGGCACGCTGACCGCGGGCGTGCTACGCGCCCTGCCGGGTGGGTTCGCCGGACTGGCCAACGACGATCGGGCAGACGCGCTGGCCGCGGCGGGGATCTTGGCGGCGACGGTCGGGATCGTGACCATCGCGGCCGGGGTCGCCCTCGGACACAAGCTCATCGTTCGGCCCATGCAGAGCGACAAGCTGGCGACCATCGCGGTCGCTGGCTTGGTCTTGTTGGTATCGCCGTTTGGAGGCGCGATTTCGGTCGCGCTTTTCCGGCCCTTGCGGGTCTNNGCGGTGGGCGCGTTCTCGCGCGCGGATTGGCGGGTCCTCGATCTTGCGCCTTTCGCGGCCCTGGCCGTGATCGTGGTTGCCGGAGTGGCCCACGGTTTGTTCTGGCACGCCTCGACGACGGGCCGGCGGCTGGCAACCCGCGTCCCCGCCACGCCCTTGTCGTTGCTCGCGGTCGCAGTGGTGATCGCGGCGCTGCTCGGGGCGAGCGGGCTCCCGCAGAGCAGCGCCGCGTTTCGCGCCGCCGATGAGGGCTCGTGGGGATTGCGGTTGGCGCTGCGACTGGCGCGCGCCGCCACCGACGGCGATGGCGACGGGTTTTCGCCGCGTTTCGGCGGGGGCGATTGCGATGACCGACGGGCGGATATCTTCCCGGGGGCCGAGGACATTCCGGGCAATCACATCGACGAAAACTGCGAGGGTGGTGACGCCGTCCCCGTGTCGGAGGACGCACCGGTCGCGGTCGACGGCGCCCAGATGGTGCAGGACCCGCCCGCCGCGCCTGCTCCGCGGAGCGCCGAGAAAAACGCCCCAGCAACCACGCGTGGGACCCAGAACGCGCCGTTCAAAGGCAACATTTTGTTGGTCACGATCGACGCGCTTCGCGGAGATCGCCTAGGGGTCGCCGGATACAAGAACCCGCGGGGACGTTCGCTGACACCCAATCTGGATGCGCTCGCCAACCGGGGGGCCTATTTCAAACGGGTGTGGTCGCAGGCGCCCAACACGCCCCGCTCGTTCCCCGCCATCCTGACGAGCCAGGTGCCGTCGGCGGTGAAATGGGACAAGCCGACCGTGAACTACCCCGTGGTGCTGCCGACCAATCACACCTTTTTCGAGGATCTCGGCGCCGCGGGCCTCACGCCAATCGGGATCTTCTCGCATTTTTATTTCACCGCCGATCGCGGGATCAGCAAATCCTTCAAGGAATGGTCGAACGATGGCGCCGGAACCATCTCGGAATCCAACAAGGATTCAGCATCGCCTCGAATCGTGCCGCGGGTCGTGGCGCGGCTCAAGAAGGCGGCCGCCAGCCGCGAACGATTCGTTCTGTGGACGCATCTGTTCGAACCCCATTCCAGCTACATGCCGCACAAGGAATTCCCGTCGAGCGGAGCCGGGGGCGTGCCCGGCTTGATGGAGAAATACGACAACGAAATTGCGTTCGTCGATCTTTGGGTCGGGAAGTTGCTGAAGGCCGTGGACGATCTGGGCCTGGCGGCGAACACGGCGATTGTCGTCATGGCCGACCACGGCGAAGCCTGGGGGGAGCACAAGGCGTTCTTTCACGGCCAAGACTTGTTCGACGAGCAGCTGCGCATCCCACTCATCGTTGCGATTCCGGGGCGCCCCGCCCTGATCAGCGACCATCCCGTGGCAGCTATTGATCTGGCCCCGACCCTGGTCGAATTGGTCGGCGGCGCCATTCCCAAGTCGTTTCGCGGCCACAGTTTGTTACCCCTGATCGAGGGGCAGGGATTGCCGCCGCGCGCGCTCTATGGCGAGTTGATGCCCGCCACGGCCTGGCCCCACCATGCGTGCATGATGGTTGATGGGGATCAGAAGATCATTCACCGCATCAGCGAGCGTCGCTGGGAGCTGTACGATCTGGCCCACGATCCGGGGGAAAAACGCAATCTGGCGGATGACTCGACCGACCGGGCGGCGTTCGAGCGCCTGCGCGCCAAGCTCCTGGCTTTTGAGGAACACAAGCGCTGACGCCCCATACCGACGTTGCAGGCCGGGTGTGGTCTCAAGTGCCATCCGGGGCGGCCCCGTCGGGACCCCCGAGAAGCGCCGCACCCGCGTCTACCGCATCAGCCGGCACCGCCGCATCAATTGGTACCGGCACCGCCGCGTCCGTCGATGGCGCGCCCGCGTCGGCGGACACGCACCGGGGCGCCGGTGTGCGTTCGCGGGCGAAGCGTTCTACGGCCAGCGCATCCCCCGCGCCTGGATTGCGGCGTAGACAGGCCGCCAGATCGCACCAGCGTGGGTCATCCACCGGCCCGAAGTGGGTGGCCCGTTCCCATGCCAGGCACGCGCGCCGCCCCGCGCCCACGCGTTCCCAAACGTGGGCCGCGCGGGCATTCCCCGTGGCCCGGTCGGGCGAGTAGAAAACCAGGTCGCCCAGTTTGCGGGCCGCGCCCTCGATCCGACCGGCCTGTGCGTCGATCAGAGCCGACAGTTCCAATGAGTCAGGGGACGTCGGATCCTCCGCGAGCAACCGATCGGACCAGTCACGCGAGCGCGGCCCCGGTGCCAACAAGCCGGGAAACGCTTCAGCCAACGGCAACAAGGAGCGCACCAGCGTCGCGCCACCGTACAGACGATCGCCCGCGCCGGGTTCCGCCAAGGTTGCGGGCGCCGACACGGCCAGCGGTTGCTGCGGATCGCGACCGGCGCCNNGCAAGGAGTGGTGGCTGCGAGCCGCCGCCATCCAGGTACGCGGCGGTGAACGGACCAAGCGCGCGATCCGGCAATTCAGCCAGAGCCCGCTCCAGAACGTCGGTCTCGAGATCCGCCGGCGATGCGCCCCACGCCGCCCGAAGACGAAACAAAGTGTTCGGGGCTCCCAGCCGCGCCGCGCGGCGGTATTCGTCCTCGGCGCGGGCATTTTCTCCGAGTGCCAGCCAGAGATCGCCGGCGGCGCGCTCCGCGCTTCGCACTGCGACGGCAAGCGACCGCGTACGCTCGGGTTCCAGAGCCAGAATGTGGCGCAGATCATCCACCAGAGGCAGCGGTCGCCGCAGCGCGATCCAGTCCTTGGCTCGTTCTCTCAACAGCGCGGAAAACCGTTTCGTCTCCAGTACGCGGAGCGCACCCCGTTGCTCGAGGGCCGACAACTCGGCGAGTTCCACCACCTTTTCGCCGCGCTGCTGGGCGTCGTCCAACTTACGCCGGTGATCCGCGACGGTCTCGGCGCGGCTGGTCGGTGGGATGACCGGCCTCTTATCCAGCGGCTCGCCGAGAAACCAAGGCGCGCCCGCACAACCGACCGCGAGGAGCGCGCCGGCCGCCGCGGCCGTGCCGAACGGGACCATCCTGGTCACTGATCGCGCCTCCCCGGCGCAATGGCGATAGCGAGGGCCGCGCCCCCCGCCAACGCGCCGGCCAACAGCGCCACGTACAGGGCACCCACGGGCAGGGCGGCAATCACGGGGACCACCATCAAGGGCGCGGCGGGCGCGAGCGTGACGGGCCACCAAGCCAGCGCCGCGAGCCCGCCCAAGGCCAGCAACAAAGATGCGGTGAAGGCGCTGGAGATCAAGATGCCCAGCGCCAAACGGGGCCCCCAGGCGATCGAGAGTGCGCGATCGCAGGGGGCTCCGCCCACCGCGACCGCATCCACCCGGAACGCGCCCGGAACCTCGCGCGGAACCGGCACCGCGGCGATCGGCCCCATCGCGTCCAGAGTCGCATCCCTCACCTCTTCGGACAGCACCCCCTCGGTGGGGAGGTCGGCGCCATACAGGACGTCGTTGAAATTGATCCGCGCGCTGTGCCGGAGCCTCACGTTGGCCAGCCGGCGATGCAACTCGACCGCGCGCGCGCGCAACATCTCGTCGGGCAAGCGCGGCCCCCACACCGTACGCAGGGGAGCGAGGACATCCGCCACGGTCGCGTCGACCGGCTCCGCCGCCAACTCATCCGCCAGGCGCTTGCGCTCCCCCGCGTGGGGCAAACCCACGTGCGCCTCGGCGAGCGCCACCTGCTCCAGAAACGCGTTCACCTCCTGCAGAATCTCGACGTTGAGTCGCGGCGGATCGACGACCGGCAACAAGACGGCCCGGCGCGCGGCGCGTTCGATGGTCTGAACGTCGGACTCGCTCAAGATGCGACCCGAACGTTCACAGATGCGCAACACGCGTTCTCGGGTGTCCGCGGCCAAGATCCCCCGAGCCAGCCCGATAGACGACCGCGGAACGGCCGGGTCCGACAGGTCGACGCGCAGCAGAGCCGAACGGTGCCCGAGCGCGAGGTACTGTTGGAGGTGTGCCAGGATCGTCAACCGATCGAGCCCGGAGTCATCGGCCAGGCGCACTCCGACCAGCGTCTCGCGATGATCGGGCGCCAACTCCATGCGCACCGCGGAATCGTCGCGGGTCTGGGTCAGAATCGCCCGAACGGCGTCGGACGACGTCGGGATCCCCCCGAAGTTTTCACCTGGAACCGGCACCGCGAAGAATAGGTCCGCTATGGACCACGCGTGCGCGACGCCAGGTTCTGCGCGTAGAAAGTCGGCTAGCCGCCGTACTTCGCGCAATACGACGGGTTCGTCCATGTCGCCGCGCACGTCGACGAAGAACAGGTCGGTCTGCCGCCAAAGCTGCGTCCCCACCGAAATCCGCCTGGACAACCCGACCCCGACCACAGTCAACGCAAGCGACAAGACGAGCACCACCGGCGGCACGGGGACCCGCCAGGTCCCGACGGCCCGACGGAGGTCCCGCATGGCCCAGAGGCGCGCCAGCACGATCAAGGCCACAACCATCGCCCCCGCGCCCGCACCGGACACCAGCGCCAGGCGCCGCAACCCCGCTGGAGACATCAGCAGGGCCGGAGCGGCGGCCGCCAAGCCGGCGGCGCAGGTCATGAGCAAGGCGCGCGGAATCGTGGGGCGACAGAGCACGGAGGCACCCAGCGCCATCGGCAACATCGCCAGGCCGATCAACGCGAAGGGAAGCCACGGCGGGAACGGCCGCGGCTCGCGTTCGGGTTCGGGCCAAAGAGGCCACGCCGGGATGCTTCCGTTCAGCAACACCAGGCCCGATGCAGCCGCGGCGGCTTCGATGGGCCCTCGCGCCGAGGTCCAATCGTCGGTTTCGACCAACAGACGAATCTCGGTCCCGTCGCGCGACACAAACCAACCTATCGCATCCGACCTGCGGATCAGGCGCTGGCGCACGACTTCGTTGGCGTTCTCGTTCGCCAGCCCCCCCAGCAACGGCCCCGTGGCCGGATGGCCATTCCGGTCGAACGTCACCGCCAACAGACCCGAAGGGCCAATGACCCGACGCACGCCCGGGATCTGGGCGATCAGCGCTTCGGCGCGCGCAATACCCAGGCGATTTTGCGCGGCGAAGGCATTGTTGACTTGCAGCGTGAGTTCGAACCGCCGACCGAGGCCGAAGCGCGCCGCCACCTCCCGCCCGCGCATCACGGTCTGGCTTTCCGGCGGCGCGAAACGGGACGGATCGAACTCCCCACCCTGTGCGGCGCGCACGCCCCAAGCCTTCCCCTCCAGGGGCACCGCATAGGCCAGCACGGCGAGCACCACCACGACGTGAAGCCCGGGCGTGACGGTCAAGTGCCTCAACGCAAGAACGTCGCTGCGTGAGCGGTCGCGACGCATCTTTCGATCTGTGCTTCGGTCAAAATGCGGGCGTCGATCAACATCTCCAGCTCGTGGCGCAGGTGGGTGTTCAACAGGTACGGCCCATCGGTGTTGATCGTAAACCGCACTCCGGCCTCGTCAAACACGCGCAACGCATTGCCCAGTTCCTGCAAATCCGCCACCGCGTGGGTGCGCAGATTGGAGCTGGGACAAATCTCCAGCACGCAGCCCGCCTCCGCCAATTTTCGGACCGCCTCGGGACTTGCCGCGGCGGCAACACCATGGCCGATGCGGGTGGGCGCCAATTTATCCAAAACCGCCAACACGCCCGCCGCGGAGGTGTACGACGTCTCCCCCGTGTGAACGGTGGTCCCGAGCCCGGCGGCGCGCGCCCGGGCGAACAGGTCGCGATACCCTTCCACCTCGCCACCCAGCTCCAGCGTATGCACCTCTGGCCCCGCGAGATCGATCCCGATGACCCCGCGGGAGCGGTACTTCACGGCCTTCTTGACCAGGATCTCGTTCAGAGCGAAGGGAAACTCGCGGGCCAGACAGAAAATCAGGCCGGCGCGAACGCCGTATTCCAGGCAAGCGCGATCCATCCCGCGCAGCGCCGCGTGGATGATGTGGTCCAAATCGCGCTCGCCGCCCAGGTTCCGCTTCATCGGATTGAAACGCAGCTCGATCAGCGTGACGAAGCTGGATCGGAATTCCTTGCCGATGATCTCGTAGACTGACCGCTCGATCGCGAGAGGCGACGACTGAATCTTCTCCGTCCACTGATGCAATATCGCGAGATAGTCGCCGAGCGACGACACCGTGTCCGAGCGCGCCGTGACCAAATCGCGAAACTCCCAGAAGGTGGACACGGGTAACTTGAGGCCCTGCTCGTGCGCGATGGACCACAGGATGTGCGGCGCCACGGCGGCGCCCACGTGAATGTGCAGGTCGGCGAGCTCGAGACGGGGGTCCAGCATGCCCGCTGATTGTACAACGGCGGCGGCGCCGTGCGCGGCTGGACACCGACGGAAGGCGCCCGCGCTTGGGGCCGCATGTGGGGGGTTACTTGCCGGCCGCGACCTTGGCCCGCGCGTTTCGATTCAGGAGGGACTTGAGCTCGGACCCGGGCAAGAAGGTGACCGTGAACTGCGCGGGAATCGTCAGCGGCGTGCCATCGCGGGGATTCCTGCCGCTGCGCTCGGGCCGACGCCGCTTGGAGAAGGTGCCAAATCCCGGGTACGTCAGCTTCGCGCCGTTGGTGCGGGTCGATTTCGCCCGAATGAAGTAGTCGCCCATCTCCGTGAAAACCAGGTCCACGATTTGAGCAACGGTCTTCTTGGTGAGATCGCGGGGCAGCGTTTTCCTGGAGTGCACGCGCGCGATCAGCTCGGCCTTGGTCATTTCGTTCGCCCCTTCAAGCGCCCCCAAAATGAAGAGAAGGCGAGGCGGGAAGATAAAGGTCGGCATCCGCAGGTGTCAACCGGGGCCAGACGTACTATTCTTGAGTGGCCATGGAGATTGCGCATCCCGGGAAGGTGACCTACGTCAGTCTCTCGGCTGACGATCCCGCCACCAACGCTGCCTTCGATCAAGCGATTGCCGAAGTGCGAGGCCGCCTGGGTCGGACCTGGCCCTTGATCATCAATGGCCAGGAGCGTTCCACCTCGACCACGTTCGACAGCGTCAGCCCCGGTGATACTCGGATCGTGGTGGCGCGGGTGCCGCGCGCCGCTCCCGACGACGTGAGCGACGCCGTGGTCGCGGCCCGCGCGGCATTCCCCACGTGGAGCCGCACCCCCTGGCCGGAGCGCGCGGCGCGCCTGGAAAAAGCCGCCCAGATCATCCGGGCGCGCCGGTTCGAACTGGCGGCGTGGATGATCCTCGAGATGGGCAAGAACCGGATCGAGGCCCTCGGGGAGATCGAAGAGACGGCGGATCTCATCGACTACTACAACCAACAGATGCGGGCCAACCAAGGCTACGTCCGCCCGATGGATCGGCTGGTGCCGACCGACAACAACACGAGCGTGCTGCGTCCTTACGGCGTCTGGGCGGTCATCGCACCCTGGAATTTTCCGTACGCGTTGCTCGGTGCGCCCGTGGCCGCGGCCCTGTTGACGGGCAACACCGTGGTGATGAAGCCCTCGTCCGAGACGCCCTTGTCCGCCATCCTGCTGGCGCAGATCTTCGGGGAAGCTGGCCTCCCGGCCGGGACCGTGAACTGCTTGACAGGCAGCGGCAGCGTGGTCGGCGATGGGCTCAGCCGACATCCGGGGGTGGACGGGATCACCTTCACCGGATCATTGGACGTCGGTTTCAATCAGATTTATCGGCAGTTCTCCACGCGCTTCCCCAAGCCGAGCATCGTTGAAATGGGGGGGAAGAATCCGGCCATCGTGATGGAGAGCGCCGATCTGGACCGCGCGGCCTTGGGAATCTTCCGGTCGGCGTTTGGCATGAACGGGCACAAGTGTTCCGCGTGCTCGCGGCTGTACGTCCACGAGGCTGTCGCCGACGAATTGCTGGCGCGGCTCGATCAACAAATCGCGAAGGCCAAGATTGGCGATCCCCTCCTGAAGGACACGTTCGTGGGGCCCGTCGCGACACGCGCCGGCTACCACGACTACCAGCGATTCGTAGAGACAGCGGGCGCGGCGGTCCGAACGGGAGGTCACATCTTGACCGCGGGGGCGCTGGCGCACGGATACTTCGTTGCGCCCACCGTACTGGTCGGTCTGCCGCGCGACCACCAGCTGATGCACGACGAGCTGTTCGTCCCGATCCTGGCGGTGCAGCGCGTGAAGACTCTGGACGAGGCCCTGGCCGAGGCGAACGACACCGCCTTCGGACTGACCGCGGGCGTTTTCACGCGGAAACAGGACGAGATCGACACGTTCCTGGAGCGTATCGAGGCGGGCGTCGTGTACGTGAACCGCGCCGCGGGCGCGACCACGGGCGCCTGGCCGGGGGTCCAGCCCTTCGGGGGATGGAAGGGCAGCGGATCGACGGGCAAGAACATCGGGGGGCTGTATACCCTGCCCTGTTACATGCGCGAGCAGAGCCGCACGGTGTGCGAATGACGGCGCCAGTTGCCAGCCGAACGACCACCCTCCCCTTGGGGTCCGCACCCGCGGCGGCTGAGCCGGCCCTGGCCCAGTGCCCGATCAAGATCGTGATCGAGCCGCCGGGACCGCTGGCCAGCGCGCGTATCGCGCGTGAGCAGGCCTTCGTGTCGCCCTCTCTGATCTATTGCTACCCGCTATTCGTAAAACGCGCGGCCGGGTGCATGGTCGAGGACGTCGACGGAAACATCTATCTCGATGCGCAAGCGGGGGTGGCCACCGCGTCCACCGGGCACTGCCATCCGGCCGTGGCCGGCGCGATCGCGGCCCAGGCCCAGGACCTGATCCACATTTGTGGAACCGATTTTCACTACCCGGGCTACGGGGATGTCTGTGAACGGCTGAACAGCCTGGCCGGTTCCGCGTGGCCGCTGCAAGCGTNNACCACACCCGGCGCACCGCGATCATCGCCTTTCGCGGTGGCTTTCACGGTCGCACCTTCGGGGCCCTTTCGCTGACCGCGAGCAAGACAAAGTATCGAAAGCATTTCGGTCCCTTCCTGCCCGGTGTGTTTCACGCCGACTGGGGCGACGCCGCCAGCGTCGAAACTCAGCTGTTCGCCCATCTCGTGGCGCCCGACGACGTGGCCGCGATCGTGGTGGAGCCGGTGCTGGGCGAAGGGGGGTACCTGTTGCCACCTCCCGATTTTCTGCCTGGATTGCGGCGGCTGTGCGACCAACACGGAATCCTTTTGGTCTTCGATGAGGTTCAGTCGGGGATGGGTCGCACGGGCAAGATGTTCGCGGCCGAACACTTCGGCGTCGTCCCGGATGTCATCGTGCTGGCCAAGGGCATCGCATCGGGGATGCCGCTCGGCGCGATGATGGCGCGACGCGAATTCATGACCTGGCCCGCCGGCAGCCACGGCTCGACGTGCGCGGGAAATCCGGTCTGTTGCGCGGCGGCGCTGGCGACGCTCGACCTGCTCCAGGGCGGATTGGTTGAAAACAGTGCGCGGCAGGGGACCGCGCTCCGCGACCGTTTGGCCGCAAGCCTGATGAATGCGGGAGTCGGGGTCGAAGATGTGCGCGGTCTCGGCCTGATGATCGGCGTGGAGTTTGACCGCCACGATCGCGCGGACGCCGTGGCGCAGCTGTGCTTCCGGCGCGGACTGCTGGTTCTCGAGTGCGGGCAAAAGGCCATCCGCATTTCGCCACCCTTGATTGTCACCGACGCGCATCTGGACGCCATCGTCGAGGTCTTCACCGNNGCCCCCCGCCAGCACCTGGATTGCGCGCCAGCGGGAAGCGGTTTTCTACACCTGGTCGGCGCAGAACCAGGCCACTCCCCTGGAGATCATCGGCGGCATGGGCGCCCGCTTTGAAACCGCCGACGGTGGACGTTGGTTGGATCTGGGCAGCATGACCTGGAACGCGAATCTGGGGCACGGACACCCGCGCATGAAGGCCGCGCTGGGAGCGGCCGCCGCGCGCGGTCTTCTGGCCTATCCGACCTCGGTTTTTCCCGACAAGGTTCGGGCGGGCGAGTTGCTGGCGCAGATCGCGCCCGCCGGCCTCACCAAGAGCTTCATTTGTTTGTCNNCTGGCCATGCTGTCGCTGTCAGGAGATCCGAGACGAGAGGCGTTCGAACCCGGCCTGCCCGGCGTCGTGCGCACGGTGGATCCCTATTGCTACCGTTGTCCCGTCGGCCGGATGCCCGAGACCTGCGCGCACGAATGCGCCGACGATCTGGAGGCTGTGCTGCTCCGCGAGGGTCCCGAAACTGTCGCGGCGGTGATCATGGAGGGGATCACCGGTGCCAACGGCGTGTTCGTGCCACCCCCGGGTTACTGGCGGAAGGTTCGCCAGATCTGCGACCGCCACGGCGTGCTGTTGATCGCCGACGAGGTCCTGTCCGGATTTGGCCGCACCGGGCGCTGGTTTGCCGTCGATCACGACGATGTCACGCCTGACTTGTTGACCATGGCCAAGGGGCTGACCGGCGGCTACGCGCCTGGCGGCGCCGTGATCGTCAGCGAGAGGATCGCGCGGCACTTTGACGATCACGTTCTGCAGTGCGGCCTGACCGCGTACGCGCACCCGTTGACCTGCGCGGCCATCGTGACGGCGATCGAGATCATGCGCGACGAGCAACTGGTGGAGCGTGCCGCGGTCCTCGGGGCCTGGCTCGGCGATCGACTCGCGCGGCTGGCCGAGACACGGCCCCTCATCGGCGACGTGCGCGGGATCGGCATGCTCTGGGCGCTGGAACTCGTGGTGCCAGGCGCCGCCAGCCNNGCGAAGCCCTGGTCCGGGTCGCGGCCGGATTGAAGCGTCGGCACGTTCACCTGCACCGCCGTGACAATCTCATCTACATCGCGCCACCGCTGGTGGCCACCGAAGCCGACCTGACCGAGGCCCTGACCTTGGTCGCCGCGGCGCTGGACGAGGAGGCTCCGAAGTGAAGAAGATTTTTCCGACGGTGACCGCCGCATTGCAGGACGTCCTGCGGGATGGCATGGCCATCATGTCGGGTGGATTCGGCCTGTGCGGGATAGCCGAGGCCTGCATCGACGAGATCGCCCGGCGTGGCCATCGCGATCTGACCATCATCAGCAACAATTGCGGGAACCAAGGGCTCGGACTGGCGGTGCTCCTGCAGCGCCGGCAGATCAAGAAAGTCATCTGCAGCTTCGTTGGCGGGAATCCCGATCTGGCCGAGCAATACCTGGCCGGGACGGTGGCCGTGGAGTTGAATCCGCAGGGCACGTTCGCTGAACGCATCCGAGCGGGCGGCGCGGGGCTGGGCGGGTTTTTCACCCCCACCGGCGCGGGCACGGTGGTCGCCGAGGGCAAGGAGGTGCGGCTCATCGACGGACGCCCGCAGATTTTCGAGACCCCGCTGCGCGCCGATCTGGCCATCGTGCGCGCCCAGGTGGCCGACCGGTTCGGAAACGCGCGGTTTCATCGCACGGCACGAAATTTCACGCCGCTCATGGCCACCGCCGCCACAGTGACCGTGATGGAGACCGATAGCTTGGTGGACGTGGGAGCCATCGATCCAGATGATGTTCATCTCCCGGGGGTGTTCGTGCACCGGATTGTTCACGTGCCCACGCATCGCGANNCTGCGCGCCGCCGCCGAGGTGCGGCCCGGGCAGATCGTGAATCTGGGAATTGGCATGCCCACGGAGGTCGCGAACTACATTTCTCCGGAGCTGGAGGTCATGCTGCAATCGGAGAACGGGCTGCTGGGGATGGGGCCCTTTCCCTTCGATGACGAGGTCGATCCCCTCCTGGTGAATGCCGGCAAACAGACCGTGACCGCCCTGCCTGGCGCCAGTACATTCGATTCGGCCCTGTCGTTCGCCATGATCCGGGGGGGACACGTCGATCTGGCGGTGTTGGGGGGCCTGCAGGTCGCNNGGCGCCCGCCGCCTGGTCGTCCTGCAAAGCCACGCCTCCAAGGACGGCCAACCCAAGCTCGTGGCGGCGCTGACGCTCCCCCTCACCGCGCTCGCGTGCGTGGACCGCGTGATCACCGAGCTCGGTGTGTTCGATCCGTCCGGGGATCATTTCAGATGCGTCGAACGGGCCCCCGAGATCACCGAGGAAACGATCCGCCGCTTGACCGGCGCCCCGGTCACGTTCTGAGGGGGGGAGAGCCCGGGCCACGCAGGGCCGCGATGACCGCCTTCAAATCATCCCAGGCCTCTTTCTTCTTGCTCGGATCGCGCAGCAAATAGGCCGGGTGAAACGTCGGCATCAACGGAATGCCCTCGTAGCTGCGGAAGGTTCCCCGCAGGCGGCTGATCGGCGTGTCGTCGCGCAGCAGACACTGCGCGGCGAACTTCCCCAGCGCGACGATCATGCGCGGTCGAATCGCACCCAGCTGCTTCTTCAGGAAAGGTTCGCAAGCCGCGATCTCGTCGGGCTCGGGGTTGCGGTTCCCAGGCGGCCGACATTTGACGACGTTGCAGATGTACACGTCGGAGCGCTCGTAGCCCATGGCTTCGATCATCTTGGTCAAGAGCTGCCCCGCTTTGCCGACGAAGGGCTCGCCCTGCTCGTCCTCGTCGGCACCTGGTCCTTCCCCAACGAACACCAGGTGTGCGTCTGGATTTCCCACCCCGTAAACCAGGTTCTTGCGCCCTTGCGCCAGCTTGCATCGCTGGCAATCGCCCAGTTCGTCCCGAACCACGCGTAGCCCCGCCAGGCCGCCGGCCGCGTCCACTTTCGCCGGTCCGGCGGTTCCTTCCGATCCAGCCGGTCGCGCCGACGCGGGCCGGCGCACGGGCCCGGCTGGCACGCCCGCCGTTCCCGACCGCGCGCGCAGCGCCAGGTTGGTGCGAAAGCCCGCGGCTAGCCGTCGCAGTTCGTCGCGCTTATCGTCCATGCGCCTTTTGCGCGGTGATGTCGGCAGCGTCGCCGCGAACCAGGGCATCCCGGGCCAAGGCATAGTAGAACGTTGCCAAGGTATCGGGACCGCTGCCCGCCGTGGCGTCAGCGGCGCCGGCGCGACCAAGCCCCCCTTCGGATTGCGCGTCACGGAGAGCCAGTTCGGCGCAGATCGTCCGGTACGTTTCCAGGAACATCGGGTCTGTCGAAACCACGTACGCGCGCCCCAGCATCGCCGCAACGCAGGCGTTCCAGCAATTTTCGTCGCGCGCGCGCCGCACGAAACCGGCGGGAATGGCCGCGATGACGCGTTCTCGCAGCCAGGCTCCCACGAACGGCGTGTTTCCTTCACTGGAGACTATCGCCAGAACCCGGGTCGCCGTGGTCGAGGAAAAATCGAAGAGGCGCCCCGGCGGTTCGGGCTCGGAGGCGAAAGGGGGAGGCACCTTCATCCCGAACGCACGCTCCACGAAGCGGCGCCCCGCCGAAAGCAGACCCCGATCCTCCACGGCGCGGGCGTGGTCAATCAGATTCCACGCCGCGAATCCCGGATCCTGAAATTCCCGGCCCCCCAGATCGTGCAATTCGGCCAGATGAGCCGCCAGCAAACGCGCGGCGCCTTCGATCAAGTCCGCGCGCGGGTCGGCTGCAACGGCAATGGCGCGTTCGGCGAGCCCCGCCCGCAGGACCATCGCGCAATCGTAGGCGGCCTCGTCGCTGGCCTCGGGGCCGATGGCCTCGGGTATGAAGTCCCGCCAGGCAGCCTCGACGAAAGCCCAGGCCGCCTCGCGGTTGGGCGAAAACCGGGCATCTCCGGAGAGGGCCTGATAGCGGGCCCACACCCAGATGGACGCCAGAGTGCCGTGAAAGTCGGGGTCGGCGCATCCCGGCCACGGAGCCACGTTCCCGCGGCTGGTGCCGGCCGCCGCTTGCCGCTGCGCCAGGCTCGCGGCGGCCCGTTCAAACTGGGGGGTTGCTTGAGTGGCGGACGTCTTCAGGATGGGATCAGGCACGACGACCCCTCGTTGCCGACGCCTGGCGAACAGCGGGACGCACGCCTGTACCGCGCCGAGGCGGCCGTGGTTCGCCAGCCCGCGCGCCGGGCACGGGTCGCGCATCGTGCGGCAGCCGGTGAACCAGGCGGTCCCAGATCAATTCGGCGATCTCCGGCTTGGGAGCGCGGGCCAGGGACTCGGACGTGCCGTCGGAGAACACCAACGTCACGGCATTGTCGTCGCTGTCAAAGCCGATGGCGGCCGTACCCACGTCATTGGCAATCATCACGTCGCAATTCTTCTCCGATAATTTCTTGGCCGCCCGGGCCACGAGGTCCCGTGCGTCGGTGGCGATCTCCGCGGAGAATCCCACCACCCAAGGCCGCCCGCCGCGCCGCTCCCGGGATACTTCGGCCAGGATGTCGGGGTTCGCCGTCAGCGACAGCGAGAGCAACGCGCTCGCCGCATCCCGCGCCGACGCGGGCGACCCGACGCCCGCCAATGCGCGGCGCGACAACTTGCCCGCGACGCGCGCGGCCGGGCGAAAATCCGCGACCGCCGCCGCCATCACCACCACGTCGGCTTGCGGCAGCGTGGCCAGCAAAGCCGCCCGCATCTCGGCCNNCCGGCGTTCATCATCACCGGCTCGAGGATCATGCCGGCGACCTGCCCCGGGTGCTCGGCCAGCACGCGCGCGACGGCCGCCACGATCTCGGCCGGCTCTATCAATCGGCCCTCGCCTACCCACCCGCACGCCAGATCGCCCGCGTCTGGTCCCACCGCCGTGAAGCGCGAGAAGCCCAGCAAGCGTCCCAGATTCTGCTGCGTCATGGGGTTCTTCCACATGTTCACGTTCATCGCGGGCGCCAGCACGACGGGCGCGCGGCTGGCCAGGATGATCGCCGCCAGCAGATCGCCCGCCGATCCCGCGGCGAAGCGCGCGATCGCGTCTGCGGTGGCCGGGGCCACCACGATCAGGTCCGCCTCGTCACCCAGGCGAATGTGCCCGATCCGGGCCTCTTCGTCCGTGTCGAACAGATCCAAGGCCGCCGGACCGGCGGACAAGGTCTGCATCGTCAAGGGGGTGATGAATCGGGCGGCCGCCGCCGTCATCACCACCCGCACCGTGGCGCCGGCCTTCACCAGCAACCGGCAAACCTCGGCCGCCTTGTACGCGGAGATCCCTCCGGTGATCCCGAGAACGATCGTCTTTCCTTTCAATCCCGACATTCCCGACATTTCAGACCGCAACGTTACCTCAACGCGAGCGAGCAGGAAGGCTCAATCGAGGGCCCGGGGCCCGCTCGTGCTAGCCTCTTGCACGTGGAAAGCCGGAAAGCCTGGCGGAACCGCGATCCGAGCGCCGGCGAGGGTGTCCTCGCCCTGCTCGAAGCGTTGCGCGCTGGTCTAGGCGCTCAGTCCGTGGGGCTATTCGATGACGACCGTGCCGATCGCGATCCTGACTCCCCGCGCGGCGCGCTGAACTTCTGGGACGCCTTCGAGCAGCGTCCTTGTGCCGATATCGACTGGGAGCGCTGGTATCGAGATCTCAGGAGGGACGAGCGCGTCGAGACCACCTGCGGTTGCGGGCAGGCGCACCACCTCTATGGATTTCTCTTGCACGGCCGTTGGGCTCTGCTGCTGGTCGCGCCCCCGGCCCTGCATTCCGGGGGTGCCTCCGCGATTGCGTCCTCGCTCAGGGCGCTGGCGGCGAAGCTTCCGCCCGCGAAATCACCCGAGGAATGGAACGCGGTGAGCAGGTACGACGGCGAGGCTGCGTCGGGGCCAGCGCCGGGCGGCGGCCCGGTGTGGTGGGTGCGCAAGCCACCTCAGTGATCGGTGGCTCGCGTCGATCCAACGGTCTCTCCGCATTCGGGGGCTGCGGCGCAATCAAATATCCAACGCCGTCGCCCGCGGGTATAAGAAGGAGGCGTGGCTTCGGGCGGTTTCCCGCGACGATTTGGATCATACGTACTCCTCAAACCTCTGGCGCGAGGTGGGATGGGCGAGCTCGATTTGGCCGCGACGGGCGGGCACGGGATGGAGAAGCTGTGCGTGATCAAACGCGTGTTGCCGCATCTGTTGGTGGCCGACAATGTCCGGCGCTTTCGCGAAGAGGCCACCATGGTCATGCGATTGTCGCACGGCAATCTGGTGGGCGTTCTGGATGCGGGACGTGAAGAGGGCCAGCTGTACCTGGCCATGGACTTCGTCGAGGGCAAGGACCTGCTGGCGACCTGGAACCAGTGCGCAACACGGCAGGTGGCGTTCCCTGTCGAGATCGCCGCCTACGTCATCAAGGAGCTGGCCCGGGGACTTGGCTATGCCCACGCCTATCGCGACCTGCGGCTGGTCCACCGCGACATTTCTCCGGCCAATGTTCTGCTGTCGTACAGCGGCGAGGTCAAGCTGACGGACTTCGGACTGGCGATTTCGAAGTTGAAGGAACAACAGACCGCTCCCGGCATCATTTACGGCAAGCTGGCCTATCTGGCACCGGAACAGGCGCGCGGTGAACCCCTCGACGGGCGCACGGACCTGTACGCCGCCGGCATCTTGCTTTGGGAAATGCTGACCGGCCGTCAGCTCTTTCCATCTCGTCTGCCCGGGGCACCCCCGCCGGGGTCGCAAGATGGGAGCGCGACCTTGGACGCGCTCGAGCGCGTTCGCAACCCGGTCGTGGTCCCGCCTTCGGCCGTGACGGGCCGCGTGCCTGCCGACATGAACGCGATCGTGATGCGGGCGCTCGCCGTCGATCCGGCGGACCGCTATCAGACCGGCGAGGATCTGCGCGCTGACCTGGCGGCCTTCTTGGCCAAGCACGCACCGTCGACGGATGCGGCAACGTTGACATCTTTCATGACGTTCTTGTTCCAGGACCAGATCGACCAGGAGGTGGTCGACCGGGACGCGCTGTTGGTTGAAGCCTCGGCCTTGCTATCGGGTCCCCTGGCCACGACGGCAGCCCCGATCGCACCGGCCATTGTCATGGCGAGTCCGGAGCCCGCGAACTCACGGTCGGCGGACCACGGCCTCGGCCTGATTGATCCGGCCCTGTGGCATTCGGCGCCCGGAGCGCCGAACGGGGCCAGGATCCCGAACCCAGCGAAGGCCCGACAAACACCGCCCGCCGCGTTGCGCACCCCCGCCCCCNNGCCGATGTTGAATCCAACGCCGTCGGCGCGGCCCGAATCGCGCGCCCGGTGGGGTCAGCGGCGCGGCCAGCACGGCGATCGCCGCGGCAACCCCAGTCCCACCCCTGGGCACGACGACGGCGGTGGCGACATGCCCTATCGCGTGTACGGCGGCTCCCCCGCCACCGACTGGGCGGACCCGGCGGTGCCAGCGGCAGCGGGGACGGCCGATGCCCCGCACCATCTCGCTGCCGCCGCACGCGAGGCGTCACGCCAGGAGCCCTTCGTCGACGAGGATCANNGGTCACCACGTGGAGATCGGTCGCCGCGTCGCGATCAAGATCTTGCATTCCACCTTTCGCCACACCCCGGACGTGGTCGAACGTTTTCGACGTGAGGCGCGCGCCGCCTCCCGGATTGGCCATCCCAACATCGTCGACGTCACCGATTCGGGCAGCACGCCCGACGGCGCATTCTTCTTCGTCATGGAATATCTGGATGGCGCCGATCTCGAACAGCTCATCGCCCGTGAGGGTCCCCTGCCCATCCAGCGAGCGTTGCTGATTGCGGCGCAGGTCTGCCGCGCCCTGGTCGCCGCCCACGCAGCGGGAGTCATTCATCGCGATCTGAAGCCGGCGAACGTGATGCTGGTCCGCAACCGCGACGATGACGATTTCGTCAAGGTCCTCGACTTCGGCATCTCGAAGGTGAGCGGCACCAGCATCAGCCTCCAGGGCAAGGAGGGAACGCTGTTCGGGACCCCGCAGTACATGGCGCCCGAGCAGTGGAAGGCCCATCGCATCACGGATCATCGCGCCGACATCTACTCGCTGGGCGTCGTGTTCTACCAGATGCTCACCGGCGA
>PMNO01000687.1 GCA_003161835.1 Myxococcales bacterium
TACCAGCGGGAACCGATGGACGTGCTCAGCCCGAGCCATCCGTCGAAGCAGGTGGTGCTGATGAGCGCGGCCCAGATGTTGAAGACCTCGGTGATGGTTAACTTTCTGGGATACATCGCGGACGTAGATCCGGGGCCGACGCTGGCGGTGGAACCGCGATCCGAAGACGCCAAGGCGCTTTCCAAGGATCGCCGGATGGAAGACCTGCTCGACGGCCCGGCGCTCCGCGGCAAGCTCGCCCGGATCCTGCCCGAGAAGAACGCCACGCTGCAGCGGCAGCACCGTGTCGAAGGCTTCGACCTTGACGAACTGGTCACGCTCGCCACCGAGTGGGGCCGGCGTCTCGAGCCGCACATGGCCGATACGACTCAGCTGGTCCAGGAGATGCTCGCCCGCGGTGACCACCTCCTGTTCGAAGGCGCGCAGGGGACGCTGCTGGACATCGACCACGGCACGTACCCGTACGTGACGTCGTCGTCCACCACGGCGGGCGGTGCCTGCGCGGCCCTGGGGATCGGCCCCGGATTGATCGACGCCGTCGTGGGGTTGGCGAAGGCCTACGTGACACGCGTGGGCCTGGGTCCGTTCCCGACCGAGCTCGACAACGCGATTGGGGAACGCCTCCGCCAGCGCGGCTCTGAATTCGGTGCCACCACCGGCCGGCCCCGCCGGTGCGGCTGGCTGGATCTGCCCGCGTTGCGTCTGGCGATCCGCATTTCGGGGATTGAAGGCCTGGCTCTGACCAAGCTCGACGTCCTGGCCGGCCTGGAGTCTGTACGGATTTGCACCGGCTACGAATTTCAGGGCCGCGTGCTCGACGAAATGCCGCTGGACTTGGATGACCTGGCGGAAGCCCGACCGATCTACGAAGATCATCCCGGTTGGGCGGATGTGGCCCCGAGCGCGTCCAGCGGTGCGTTTTCGGAGGGTTCGTTGCCCGCCAACGCGCGGTCGTTCGTCGAGCGGGTGTCGCGGCTGGCCGGGATCCCGATCTGGGTCGCGTCCGTCGGGCCGGCACGAACGGAAACCATCGTGCGGCACAATCCGTTTTCGACGGGGCGCTCGACCTGATTCGCCCCGCCGCGCCGGTTCAGCGCCTAAGCATTGGAATTGCTTTGGAAAGAGCCCGGGTTTGCGTGGGCGATTGCTTGCGCGTCACAAGGGCGGGCTATATGATGGTTGACTTGATCGGCTCTCTTGCGACTCCACCGGGCGGTGGTCGCGCCCCAACGAGGCGGAAATGAAGATCGTTTGTGATTCCTGTTCGACGAAGTACTCGATCTCGGACGACAAAGTTCGAGGCAAGGTCTTCAAGATCCGCTGCAAGAAGTGCAGCCACATAATCGTCGTCAAGGGAACTGCCGAGGCTGCTCCCGCGGTTTCGGACGCCCCATCCGATGCCGTCTGGCATCTGGTGGTCGACGGTGATCAGGTGGGGCCGCTCTCCGACGCGGATGTGCGAGCCCGGTTGTCGCGGAACGAGATCAGCCCCGAGAACTACGTCTGGAAGGAAGGATTCTCCGACTGGTTACGCCTGGCGGAGATTCCCGAATTCGCGTCCGGGGCGTCGGCTCCGGTCGCGGGTGAATTGTTTTCGGACAGCGATCGCGCCGACGCCACCGACGTTGGGGAACGCATCGCTGGGGTGGGGCTTTTCGGTGAGGGCGCCGTGAGCCGAGATCCGGCCCATTCAGGGGGGCACGTGGCTCTGGCCGCCGGTTCCGCGCGGGGCCTGTCGGGAAGGCACCGATCGTCAGTGAGTGACGCCGCCGACGAAGACGCGTTTTCCGTGATGCCGAACGCGGGGGGGGCGGCTCCCCCCTCGGAGGGGGCGGATCTATTTGGCGCGGTGGCGCCGGTGGCCGCGCGCGCCGATTCTGGCCACATTCGGCCGCGCGGGGTGAACGGCACCTCCGCCGGACGACACGATGGCGGTCGAGTGGAAAATCTGACCGCGCAGCGAAGCGACAATTCCGTGCTGTTTTCGTTGTCCAATCTGCAGTCGTTGGCCGCGCCAGCGCCTGCGGCAAAACCCGGCACGGTCCAGACCACCGAGGGGTCTGGCTTGATCGATATCCGTGCGATGGCGGCGTCAACCATGCGCGCGCCCGGGGGCGGTGGCCTGGTCTCGTTCGGCGGCGAGGCGAGGACGGCCGGCGACGACCTGCCGGCCTTCGGCGCGTTCTCGTCGGCGGCTCCCGTGTTGTTGCCCGTGATGTCGTCGAGTGGCCCGCCCAAATGGGTCTATGCGCTCGTGGCGATGGCCGCGGTCATGATCCTGGCGGTGGGCGCGGCGACGTTCAGCATCCTGGGCAAGCCCGTGGTCGTCGAGCAACCTGCGCCGCCCCCCGTGGCGGCGGTGCCGGAAGCGCAGCTGAAGCCGGCGCCGAAGGCGGCCGAAGAGCAGGCGCCGGGCTCCAAGGCGATTGCCGCCGCTGATCTGCCTCCAAGAGAGACCGGCGAGCCCGCGGCTGAAAAGCCCGGAGACAAGGCGGAGAAGGCCGGGAAGGTCGTGAAGAAATTCAGGGGCAGCCGAAAGGCTGGCCTCGGTGGCGATGCGAAGGCTGGCGGGGGAAGCGCGTCGGCGGCAGCCGGCGCGGCCGCTCCGCCGGTCGATATTGAAAAAGCGAAGCCCGCGAAAGGCTCCCTGGACGATTTGCTCGACGGCGCGCTCAATGGTCGGAAGAAGCCTAGAGTGGACGACGATTCCTCGGGCGGGCGGAAGGTGGCCGATTCCGGCGGCGGAGCGGGGCCCTTGGCCAAGGCGGCCGTCGTCGCCGGGATGAATGGCGTCAAAGCGAAGGTATCCGCCTGCTATGCTCAGTTCAAGGTTCCGGGCCTGGTGATGGTGAACGTGGTGATCGCCAAGAGCGGGAAGGTGTCCAGCTCCACGGTGACCGGAAAATTCGCGGGAACTCCCACGGGGACGTGCGTGGAGAGCGCGGTCAAGACGGCATCGTTTCCTCCCTCCGAGGGCCTGAGCACGCCCTATCCGTTTTCGCTGCGCTAGGGGAGGCACCCGGCGCATGTCCGCGGTTGACCCGGGCGAAGTCTTGGGTCGGGTGAGACAGCGGCTGGCCCGCTGCGGCCTGAATGTCGTGATGCCGTTGGGCGGGAGGATCTTCGACGAGATCGTCGTCTCGGTGGGAGGGACCCCTTCGAACGACTTGCTACCGGGAGCCGGCGGCGTCCTGATCATCGGCGACGGAGGCCCGCGGTTCTTCGAACAGTTTCAGTCGCTGCGGGCGTCCCCGGTCCACGGGGTCGGCCCGGCGCAGCACCCGCTGGATGATTACACACGCCAGGTTTTGAATGACGCGGTCACCGACGCTCTGGCCCCGTGGCTCGGGACGATTCGTTTCCGGTTGCTCTATCCGTTCATCGGTGCTCAGCCCGTCTTGCCGTTTCAGCGTCTGGGACAGGCCGCGGGGCTTCCGGGCCCCGGACCACTGGGGATCCAGATTCATCCGGTCTACGGCCCCTGGTGGGCCTATCGCGGGCTGGTCGTCCTGTCTGTGTCGGTCCAAGCCGATGAAGTGGTGGCCGCTTCTTGTGCGGGATGCCATCAGCCCTGCGTGGTTGCGTGCCCCCCGCAGGCCGTGACGACCGCCGGCTGGTCGTATCGCCTGTGCATCGCCCATCGCAGGTCGGCCCCCGGGTGTCAGGAGTCCTGCGCGGCGCGCGGTGCTTGTCCGGTGGGTCTGGATTTCCGTTACTCCAATCAACAGCTTGCGTTCCACATGCGGGCGTCCTTGGGGCCGACGCCGCCCCCGTCGGAGTCCACGTGATCCGTGCTTGACCGGCGGCGGGGCGCGGTTTCTACTTTGCGCCCATGCCGACCAGCGTACGCGCGCACATCACAGGCACCGTGTGGAAGATTGAAGTCGCCCGGGGCGACAACGTCGCGGAAGGTCAAACCTTGGTGATTCTCGAATCGATGAAGATGGAGATGCCGGTTGAATCTCCGTCGGCGGGCAAGGTCAGTGTGATCTCGGTCAAGGAAGGCGACGCCGTCGACGAGGGCGCGGTGTTGTTGACCCTGGAGCCCTGAGAGGGTTCCAGGCCTCCCGCGAAGAAGGCGGCCGGGCCGAGAGCCCGCCCGCCTTGCACGCGATTGACGCTGGAACCCTCAGAGGGTCCCAGACAGGACGATGGCGATTCGATCGGCGGCTTCTTCGCATGCGGCGCGATCGACGTCCAGGTGGGTGACAAAGCGGATGCGGCGGGGGCCGAAGGCAAGCACGCGCACGCCGTGCGCGTGCAGCCGAGCCACCAGCTCCGCGGCCGGCGGGAGCGCGGGCGCGAGATCCGCCATGACGATGTTCGTGGCCACGCGCGCCAGGTCCACCCTCACTCCGGGAATCTCGGCCAATCGCCCCGCCAGAAAACGCGCGTTGTCATGATCATCCTTGATGCGGTCGACGTTGTGGTCGAGCGCCCACAACGCCGCCGCGGCCAAAATACCAGACTGGCGCATACCGCCTCCCAGCATCTTCCGCAGGCGCGCGGCGCGATCCATATCCGCGGCGCGGCCCGCGATCACGGAACCGACCGGGGCGCCCAATCCCTTGGAGAACGCGAAGGCAACCGTATCGAAGCCAGCCGCGAGCTCGCGGGGGGGGCTGCCCGATGCCACGGCCGCGTTCATCAACCGCGCACCGTCGAGGTGGAGAGCCAATCCGCGCCCACGGCAGGTGTTCACGACGTCGGTCAGGTCGTCCCGGGACCAGACGTTGCCGCCGCCTCGGTTGTGCGTGTTCTCGACGCAGACGAGCCGCGTCGGCGGTGCCAGGCGACTCTCCGGCTTGACGGCGGCGGCGATATCCACCCCCCTGAACATCCCGTGCTGTCCCGCCCCGACCATCTCGAGCTGCACGCCGGCGATCGCCGACGCGGCCCCCGCTTCGTGAAACGCCATGTGCGCTCCTTCGCCCACGATCACTTCGTCGCCGGGGCGACAGTGGAGCAACAGAGCGATTTGATTCGCCATGGATCCCGAAGGAACGAAGACGGCGGCTTCCTGGCCCAGGAGGTTGGCCGTGCGGCGCTGCAACCGATCGACCGTGGGATCGTCCCCGAGCACGTCATCTCCCACCTCGGCGGCGGCGATCGCCGCCCGCATTCCCGGCGACGGACGCGTCACGGTGTCGCTGCGCAGATCGATCGCCGGTCGCCCGTCCGTCATGTCGCCGGCTCCTCTTCGGGGCTTTCGGCGGCCTGGTTCGATGCCCGCACCGCATCGCGCAGCGATCCGGTGCGGCCTCGCGAGAGGATCATCAGCGAGATGACTCCCGCCGCCACATACCAGACCGTTTGCAGTCCGTGCAGAACAATCGCATAAGCGAGGCCTTTCGCGTTCACGACCGCGAGAGGCAGATAGGCGGACAACGCCATCTTGATGCCGGCGTGAAATTGCCCGACCAATCCGGGGGCGTTGGGCAGACTGAGCACGACGCCCGTGAAGGCCATCGTGGTGAACGCCGCCCCCAATGAGATGGGGAGCCCCATGTAGCGCGCGAGGACCCACATACCGAGGCCATTGGATCCCCAGTACGCGACGGTCTGGGCCAGGAACAGCCCCAGGTTTCGACCGTCGCCCAAAACCCGAAAGCCTGAAATCATGGACCGAATCTTCTCCGAGACCCGCGCCCCCCGCGCCGGGCTCAGCCTGCGCAGAAGGGAAAACCTCAGGAACAGGTCTATCGCCGCATCGGTGCGCGCCAGCGCCAGCGCCAAGAAGGCCGTCAAGCCAACGAATCCTCCCAGCGACAGCCAGGCCGCCACGCGCAATTGCCGCGAGAATTCGGAATGGGTCGACATCAGATACGACCCGAAGAACAAGACCGAAATGATCAATCCGTCGATGATGCGCTCCACGGCGACGGTGCCCACGGCGGCGCTCATCCGCAGATGCCCCTCCCGCGCGACGTAGTAGGGGCGCACGAATTCGCCCAGCCGGAGAGGCAGCGCCAAGATAGCCATGAACCCAACGGACGAGATCGGTAACAAGCGCCGCAGGGGCACCGACACGCCGATGGGTCGCAGGAGGTAGTTCCAGCGCGCGCTGCGAAAGAAATGGGTGACGGCCAGCGTGGCGAGATACAGCAGGACGCCAGTCGCGGGCAGGACGCCCAGTTCGGCGACGACCTGCGCCCGATCCATGCCGTGGAGCGCGTAGTAGAGGCACCCGACCGTGACGATGGTCGAGGCCAAAATCTTGCCGACGAGCTTCACGCGGTCTGCTTCCGCGGGCGGATCACGATCGCTGCTCGGGCAGATCACCGGTGAGGATCTGCCGCGGATTTTCAACCAGGAGCTTTCGCACTGTTTCGTGGCCAACGGATTTGCGGAGCCACGCGATTCCGGCCGCGATGGCGGGGCCGTCCTCCGTTCGGTGAATATCGGTCGCGGCCGCGTGGGCCAGGCCCTCTTGCACCAGGTGTCGGGCGGTGCGCATCTCGGCTTTTCCGTGGGCGCCCTCCAGCGCCGCCAGGTCGACGACCAGAGCGGCGGAACGGCCTATCGACGCGGCCCGCGTCANNCTTCGATGGCGGTCGGCATCAGTTGGGGAGTGACCTCGAACAGGAATGACGGGCCATCGTCGTAGCTCGGGATGGTCCCTTCCCGCAGGCGCCGCAGGAAGACGTCGTCCCAGAAGTTCTCAAAACCCAATCCCAGGGTTGGTCCACCCCCGGCTGCCAGGGCAGAGTTGAGGGAGGTACGGGCCCGGTCGATGGCGTCGCGGGCCGGCGTGAACATCCCGGACCGCTGATGAGGAGTGGCGTAGAGGGTTGAAAAACCAAGTTCTATCACGCAGTTGACCATATCCTGGGCGACGCCGATGTCGTCGGCACCATCGTCCAGGGCAAACAGATAGTGGGCGTGGAGATCGACGAACCCGGCCATGGCCTCGGGCACGATAGCTCGACGGACCGAAGCGCGCTACACTTCTGACCCGGCGATCCGGCGCAGCGGAGAACCGTTTGCGGCAGCGCATGTGCGGATTTCCCGGAAGCAAACAGTTGATTGCATTTTGAAGGTACCTGGACCCCCGACAGAACCTCAGGAGGCACGTAAGAATGGCTGAGCCAGTGGTGCTACCAAAATTTGAGATACAAGGCGACAAACCTCATTGGGCCGTGCGCGCCGCTTGGGTCACAGGAGGGCTGTTTCTGTTTTCCGTCATCGGCCTCGGTGCCGTCATCGCCCACCACCGCAATCTCGAAACTCAAGCGATCATAGCCCGGGCCGAAGCCGTGGCGCGGGTCAAGGCGGAGGCCGATGCCAAGATCGCGGCCATCGCCGCGGCAGCCAAGGCTCAAAAGGATGCCGAACTGGCCGCTCGAAGCGCCGCGCGCCTGTCCGCGCAGTCGATGCCGACGACCACCGTGCCGAGCGCGGGCGAGGAGGCGGACCCAACGTCCGGCGTTCCGGGGGCGATTCGGACTCACCACAGCAGGCGGCTGCATTACTCTCACGGCGGCGGCAAGGTGAACGGCGGCCATACGATGAGCACGCCCAAGACGGGGGGCAAGGCGGCCGCGAACAAGCCGGACGCGATCGACGAGTTGCTGCGGAAGATGAAGTGAGCCGCGAAAGCGGTTTCATGTTAGAGACAACCGTCACCCCTAGTTGCGGAATGTAATTTGAGCGAAAAGGATCAGATGTCCGAACGCCACGAGAACTCCGTTCTTGTTGCCCTCAGAGAGTTGCGCGGCATCGAAGACGAGCGCGTGAAGCGCGAGCAGGAAGAAGGTCGGGCCCGCCTCGAAGCGGAAAAAGCCGCCAAGGAAGCCGCCGAACGCCAGGCGCGTCAGCAGGAAGAAAGCCGCCGACTCGCGGAAGAGGAGCGCCTGCATCGGATCGAGGAGGAGAAGGTCGCCAAGGTTCGCGAAGAGCAGCTGCGGGTCGAAGACGCTGAACGGCGCGCGCGGGTCGAGGGCGAGATGAAGTTGCAGGAGGAGCGCATGCGCCTGGAAATCCAGTCGCGCGCGGGTAAATCGCCGTTGAAGGCGGTTATCGGGGTGGCGCTGGTCCTGGTCGTCATTGCTGGAGCAATCGTTTACAAGATTCAGGCCACGCACCAGGCCGAGGTCGCCGAAAAGGAACGGAATGTGGCGCTGGAGCGCGAAAAGGA
>PMNO01000524.1:0-6222 GCA_003161835.1 Myxococcales bacterium
CCCTGGCCTTGCTCGCGCGGCGACGGCGATCGCGCCGACGCGCGACGTCCCCAGTGCCCGACGCGCGGATCGCCTGACGATCTCGCAGGCTCACGAACGCGACAGACGCGCGATGCGCGCGGCGACGGCCGGATACCGCGCCGCGAGTTCGGGCCCCTGGGCCAGTTCGAAGTCAGCGAACTCGAAGCCGGGTGCGACGGTGCAGCCCACCAGGCAGTGCGACGCCCCGATGACGAGCTCGGTGCCGAACCAGGTTCCCGCGGGAATCACCACTTGCGGTCGCTCTCCGGCGGCCAAGTCCAGCCCCAGCCGCGCGACGTCGGAGCGCCCGTCCGGATAGAGGCGCAAGATCTCGAGCGGCCCCCCCTCGTACAGGTGAAAAACCTCGTCCGACAGCAACCGATGAAGATAGGTCGCGGGCGCGGCGGCCGTGATCAAGAAGTAGATCGCCGTGCCGGCAGCGCGCGGCCCCCCAGGGTGAGACGGTGCCGACACGGTGGTCGGGGCCCGGTAGCTCTCGACGAAGAAGCCGCGTTCCGGGTGCGGATTCAGGCCCAGCCGGGCGACGATTTGTGCCACGCGATCGCTACCGTCTGTGCTCATGCCGGTACGTTATCACCGTCATCCGCGCTCGCGCGGGCGCGCGCGTTCTCTGCCGGGGTGGCGCCTCCCCCGACCAGGCGCTCGACCTCGCGCAGGACCACCGCCGCGTCCACGTGCCGCCGAAAGCGAACAACGGAGAGCCCCACCGGGAGCTGATCGCGGGCGCACGCGCGGCTCTCGTCGATGCAGAGGATTGCGTTCGCCACCCGCGCCTGCCGGAGGTGTTCCAGCTTCGCGGTCAGATAGTCGGGCGTCCAGAAGCCGGCGATCTCGACCAGGACGCTCCGATCCGAATGGATGCGGTGGCGCAGGAGGAAATCGGGAAAGATCAGGGTCGTTCCCGCGCGCACGGGCTCCGGCTCCCGGATGATGTCCCAATCGGGAGCCAGGCGCGCCATGTCGCGGGCGAAGCGCTCCTCGAGCTGGCTGTCGAACGGCGCGGGGGTCGCAGCCGGAAAGATGGGATCGCCGTTCGCCAGCGACGCGTGGGCGATGCGTCCGTGCAATACACAGGCAGCCTGAATCTCGAACCGCGCGCACCACGCCAGGCTTGGCAGCAACTCGGCCAGTGCCCGCCCGTACAGCAANNTTTGTTCGTAGGGCGACCTCATGAGCGCCGGGAACGGGATCTGGCGCGCGGACGACACGCTCGCCGGGCAGGTCGGCGAACAGGGACTCCCCGAGCGCCGCGGGCGTCACACCCAGCTCGGCCGCGGTGGCGGCGAGAATCGAGGCGCGCGTCTCATCGCGGGCGGCACTCGCCGCGAACAGCCGGGCCCGCGCGGCGATCGGTGATACCGCGGCCACGGGTGCGCGCTTCCATAGGCGTAAGAGCACCCGGATCGCGGCGCGTCGCTTGAAGTGCGGGGCCTCGCACGGCAGCGGCTCGGCCAATCGTTCACAAAGCTCGCGCCTCCGACGTCCCTCGAAACGCGCCATCTCGGCGAGCAGCACCCGCAGCCAGGGCTCGTCCTGCGGCCCCAAGAAATCGAGGTACACGCCCTCCCCCACGAATCTAAGCGGCAGATCGGCTTCGGACAACAAGGCGTTCCGCCCTCCGTTGCGCTTGCCAGACCTCGCTGGATTGGGCGACGACCAATTCGTAGACCACAGCGCGCTTACCCACGCCGGGACGCAGCAGCCGCCCGACCCGTTGCACATGCTCGCGTGCACCCATGCGCCCCGCGACCACGATGGCCACCTCGGCGTCGGGCACGTCGATACCCTCGTTCAGCACCTGCGCCGAAACCAACGCCCGCAAGGCCCCCGATCGGAAGCGCGCCAACACATCTCGCCGTTCGACTCGCCCAATATCACAGGTGAGCGGCATGATCAGATGCTCGCGCGCCACGGCGTACGCGGTGTCGTTGTGCGCGACGAAGACCAGCGTGCGCTGCCCGCGATGGCGGGCAAGCAAGCGCCGCAGCGCCTCGCTCTTGCACCTCGGAAACGCGAGCAGCCGCGCCGCGCGTCGCCACGCCGCGATTCCCCGTCGGCCCCCGTCCGTCATCGCCGCGTGGCGCACGAAGGCCTCCCACGAACTGCCCAGATGGTTGCCCTGAAATACCCGCAACGCCTGGAGGTAGACATCGCGAAGGGCGTCATAGGCGCGGCGCTCGTCGGGATCCAGGCGCAACATCCACGTGATCCTTTCAAGCGGAGCGAGGTAGCCACCGGCGAGATCAGCAATCGACAGCTCGAATACAATCGGGCCCAGCAGGGACCCGAGGCGCACGGCCCCTGGTCCGGGTGCGGGAGGAGTCGCGGTCAACCCCAGGCGCAGAGGCGCAATGTTCATCTCCAACGCCTCGTCCCGCACGCCTCGCCCGAAGTGGTGGGCCTCGTCGACGACCAGCAAACCGAATCGGTCCCCCAGCAGGTGCGGCGTGTGGCGATAGGCGCTGGCAAACGTCGCAACGGTGACCGGACCCAGGACCCGTTCGCCGTCGCCGAAGCGGCCCACCGGGCCGTCGTAGAACTCGGCGATCGCGGAGGTCCATTGCTCCATCAAGGCGCGGGTCGGTACCAGACACAGGCTGGGTGCCCGGGTGGTGCTGATGGCCGCCAACGCGACCCGGGTCTTGCCCGCCCCCGTGGGCAGCACCACGACCGCGCGCCGCCCCCCCAATCGCCAGGCGTCGAGCGCCGCCGCCTGATACGGACGCAGCGGAACCGGCCGGAAACCGGACGGCGGCACCAGCCTGGGGCGGGGCGCGTCCACAAGCTGGACACCGCGGCGGCGCAATTCCGACACCAGCGCATAGCAGAGCCGTGCGGGCGCCCGATGCGCCCCAACCCGCGGATCCCACAAGACCCCGGGAATCTCGGCGACGTTGACGCCGGCGGGGATCTCCAGGAGCAACAACGTCCCGCGATCGAAGATCAGCCGCACGCGCCGAGGCATTGCCAGCGACGTGCCAGCACCGCTCGCCGAACGCTGCGCCGGTCGCCCGGGCCAGCTTCGAGGAGGTCAATCCCGCAGCATATCGGGGGGCAGAAGCGGCGACGGGGTGCCCGTCACGATGAGCCAGAGCTGGTGCGCGGCGCGGGTCGCGGCGATGTGAAAGAGGTGTCGGGCCTCGTCGTCGGTGCCATAGCTGCTGGCATTGGCGTCCAACATGACGACGTAGTCGAACTCCAGACCCTTGACCTGGCGCACGTCGGTGACCTCGACGCCGGGACGAAACGAAAATTCCTGCGCCCGCACCCGCCTCAGTGCCGGAACCTCCGCCCGACGGAGCCCTTCGTAGTAGCGATCCGCCTGCTCGGGATGACGCGCCAGCAAAGCGACGGTGGCACGGGGTTCGCGCACCGACAAATCGCGCAAGGCCTCGGCCAGAAACGCCACCGCCGCCCCCGCCGCCGAGAAGCGGAAGGCTTCGACCGGGGCCCCCGTGCGCGGCGCCTCCGGTGGGACCGCGTCGGCCAGCGCGGCCATGGCGTGGCGCGCGAGCGCCAGGATCTCGCGCGTCGACCGATACGCGATGCGCAGCGGTTCGACCGCGACGTGTGCCAATGACAGGTGGCCGAGCACGCTGCGCCAGTCACCGAAGCCGTTGTCCAGAAACAGCTTCTGGGACGTGTCCCCGGCCAGGGTGATCGACGGCGCCGATCGCATCCCGGCGCCCTTCGCCTTGCTGGTGCGGCCGATCAGCACCGCGAGCTTCATGGGCGATAAATCCTGCGCCTCGTCGACGAACAGGTGCGCGAGGGGATCCCTGACGCCCCGCAAGAGCTGGCTCGCGCGCAGCAGGATGGCCACATCGTCGAGGTCGAGCAGAGGTTGATCGTCCTCGGTGCGCAGCCCGTCTATGCCGGTTTCGCCGCGGATATTTTCGTCGTCGTCGTGATCGCCGCGCTCGCTCTCGGTGCGTCGCAGGCCCTCGGGCAGATCGCTGTCGACGGTGCGTGCGCTGGGTTTCCCGCTGACCCCCATGGCCGCCCAGGTGCCAGCATCCGCGATGATTTCCTCGCGTTCCGCCAGGCGGCGCCGGCGCGACACCCCTTTTTTCTCGGGCTTGTCGGCCGGTCGCTCCCGGGGATCCCGACCCATGATCGCGGCCACCCGATCAACCATCACGTCGTGGGCGTCGGCGACGTCGCCCGCGGACACGGGCATCTCGGCAGCGTCGTGCACCAGCGTCATCAGGCGCGCGCGATCGGTCAGCAGATCCGCCCACAGCTCCACGACGGCACGCGAGTTTCGTTTTCCGGTATACGCGGCGGCGCGCCGCTCCAGCTCATGCAGCAGGGCCGGGTGACTTTTTACGCGCGTCACGGCGGGCGGGGCCTCATCGGTGAGGGTGGCACGCAACCAGGGAATGGCCGAGCGCAACTCCTTCTCCGCCCAGGTGGCGAAGGCCATGACCCGTACCCCGCGGGTACCCAGGGCGGGAAGCACCTGTTCCATGTACGACGCCAGCGCGGCCCCGTAGGTGACCACCAGCATCCGGCTCGGAGGGAAACGCGCGGGGGCGTTGTAGGCCAGATAGGCCAGGCGGTGCAGGCCGATGGTTGTCTTGCCGCTGCCGGCGCCGCCTTGAATCACGACCACGCCGGCGTCGGGAGCGGTCATGATCTCGAACTGCCTCGGGTCGATGAGCGCCGCGATCTCGGGCAGATGGCGGTCGAGTTCCTGTCGCCCGGACGAGGCCGCGCCCAGGATTCCACTCGGCCGAAGCTGCCGCGTCGCGCGCGTCGCGCTCTGTTCGCCGCCGGCCAGCTCATGCAGGGGCAGATCGGACCGCTCCCAGACCACGCCCGCCCCCACCGAAACGCGACGCTTGATCCAGACACCTTGCGGCGCCGAGATTCGTTGCAAGGTTCCCCCCTCGATGGTCAGNNGGGCGCGTTGCGCCAGTCGACGATGTTGATGCGCGCCTTGGCGTCGACGAACGTGGCCCGGCCGATGAAGACATCCTTCTCGATCGCGCCGCGCCCGGGGGCGGTTTCGCGCAGCCGCAGGTGGCCAAAGTAGGGCGACTCCACATCGACCAGGATGGTCTGCAACTGGGCCCGCGTCAGCGCCACCCCTTGCAGCCGCTCCATCTGGGCCACCAGCTGAGGAACGTCCTCCAGGCGGGCTTCTCCGATCTCGTCGCGCAACGCGACCATCGCGTCGGCGTAAGGCGCCGGTGGCCCCGCCGAGGTGCCGCCCGCCGCGTAGCGGTTGGCCCGCGGTGCTTGGGCAGCGGATTGTCTGGAGGCGTTTGCGGAACCGATTGCAGACCCGGCCGAAAGCGGCAGAGCCTCGGCCGCCAGACTGCGCCGGACGCGCGTGAATAGGTCCTCCTCCTGGGTGGGAATCGCCGGTGCCGCGACGCCACCTATGGGCGATCCGGATGGGTCGGCATTCGGCGCCCCGTCCTGCTCAGGTCGCTCGTGCATGGCGATTCAACCCCAGCGGAACACGCGCAACGCGACCGCCGAGGTGACCACGCCCCACACCACCAACACGATCAGGGCGGGGCCTTGCGCCAGCAACGACGCACCGTCGTTGATGATGTGGCGGAGGGCATCGTTGAACGCTGTCAAAGGCAACAAGCGAATGACCGGGCGGAGAAACTCCGGGAAGCGGGCCGACGAGAAGAAGACCCCCGAAAGCACGAACATCGGCAGGGTCGCGAGGTTCACGAGCCCGTTGGCGGTCTCGTTGTTCCGTGCCCGGGATGCGCACAACAGCCCCAGGCCCGCGAAGGACCACGAGCCGACGATCGACAGGATCATCACCGCCACCGACGAGCCATACACCTTCACGCCAAAGGTCAAGCGCGCGAACGCGAGCAAGACGATCACCTGCAGGGGCACGAACAGCAGACCGGCGATGCGGAACGACAACAAGTAGTGGCCCCGCCGCATCGGGGTGGCGGTCAACCGTTTCAGAAGCTTTCGCTGGCGCGCGTTGACGATGTGCGACGCCGTTCCCCACAACGCACCGCTGAGCAGCTGCATGCCCAGGAGACCAGGTACCAACCAGTCCACGTAGCGGCCGCCCCGGCCCACGACCGTTTCGTCCCGGGTGCGGACCGGATTGGACCGACCCGCCGCGCCCTGGATCAGGTCATCGACCAGGCGCCGGATCGAGACCGCATCCGGGCGTGACGGATCGAACCGATACAC
>PMNO01000524.1:6236-6361 GCA_003161835.1 Myxococcales bacterium
AGGAGGGGGAAGCCGAATACCCAAAAGATGGTTCCGGGCTCGCGGAAAAATTCCTTGATGCGCGCCGCGCTCAGCGCCAGAAGAGGTGACGGGGCCATGGTCGTTTAGTCCTCGCGCAGGGTTCT
>PMNO01000304.1 GCA_003161835.1 Myxococcales bacterium
CGTCGCACCAGATCGCGCGCGGGGGAGGGCGGCATGCCCGTGTGTTGGGTCTGGAAGCTACCGCGCCCCCGTGGCCGCGCAGCCTGGGCGGCGGTCGGCTGGTGCAGCGGGATCAGCTGGTGCGATCCCAGGCCAATGAGATCCGAGCGGCCCATCCGTCGCAACGCTGCGCGCAACAAAGCCCAGTTGTCGGGATCGTGATACCGCAGGAACGCCTTGTGCAGTCGACGGACCTGCAATCCCCGGGGCACGTGAACCTCCTCACCGCCCTGGCGGCGCACGGGCTTCAAAGGATTGCGGCCGGTGTGATACATCGCGGTCGCGGTCGACATCGGCGACGGCAAGAACGCCTGAACCTGATCGGCGCGGAAATTGTTGCGCCTCAGCCACAACGCCAGATTCAACATGTCCTCGTCTGTGGTGCCCGGGTGCGCGGCAATGAAGTACGGGATCAGGTACTGCTCCTTGCCAGCCTCGCGCGAGTAGCGGTCGAACAGCTCTTTGAATTTGTCGTAGGACCCGATGCCCGGTTTCAGCATCTTGGCCAACGGCCCGTCCTGGGTGTGCTCGGGCGCGATCTTCAGATAGCCACCGACATGATGGGTGGCCAGCTCCTTGACGTATTCAGGCGACGTGGCCGCCAGGTCGTACCGCAAACCCGATGCGACCAGCACCTTCTTGATGCCCGGGATCGCGCGCGCCTTTCGGTACAGGCCAATCAGCGACGAGTGATCCGTGTTCAGGTTGGAGCAGATCCCCGGGTACACGCAGGACGGCAACCGACACGCGGCCTCGATNNCCCGGGACGTTGTCGCGGACGTCCGCGATCTCGCGCAGGATCGACGCCTCGGAACGGTTCTGGATGATGCGCCCTTCGTGTTCGGTGATCGAACAGAAGGTGCAACCCCCGAAGCAGCCGCGCATGATGGTGATGGAAAACCGGATCATCTCGTACGCGGGAATCTTGGCCTGCAGCCCGTCGCCGTAACGCGGGTGCGGCAGGCGGGTGTAGGGCAGCTCGTAAACACGATCCATCTCGCCGGTCGACAGCGGAATCGGTGGGGGATTGATCCAGACATCACGAGCAGCGGCGCCCGCGCCGTGCCGCTGGACCAGGGCGCGCGCATTGCCCGGATTCGATTCGGTGTGCAGGATGCGTGAGGCGTGGGCGTACAGCACGCGATCGCGCGCGACGGTCTCGCAATCGGGCAGACGGATCACCGTGCGGGCTCGGTCTGCCCGCGGGCGCGTCAGGCCCAGCGCCGGAATCAACCCGGATGGTGCCACGGCGGCACCGCCTGCGCCTGATGCATCGGCGCAAGGCGTCTCGCCCCCGTCGGGTCCCACGGCCGTCAGATCACGATAGGGGCTCACCGGCTTTTCAACGGGGCCCGGCGCGTCCACCGAACGAGAATCGATCGCGGTCCACCCGTCGGGAATCCCGTGCGCGATGAACGCGGTTCCGCGCACGTCGGTGATCGTGTCGGGCGATGCGCCGGCGCCCAGGCGATGGGCGATCTCCACGATCGCGCGCTCGGCATTGCCGTACACCAGAAGGTCCGCGCCCGCGTCCACGAGGATCGACTGGTGCACCCGGTCGGACCAGTAGTCATAGTGCGCTATTCGCCGCAAGCTCGCCTCGATGCCGCCTATGACGATGGGTACGTCAGCGAATGCCTCCCGACAGCGACGGGCGTAGACGATCACCGCGCGGTCGGGACGCTTGCCGCTCACGCCGCCGGGCGTGTAGGCGTCGTCGGACCGCAACCGCTTGTCGGCTGTGTAGCGGTTCACCATCGAATCCATGTTGCCCGCGGTCACGCCGAACATGACGTTGGGGCGACCCAGAGCGCCAAAGGGTTCAGCGGAGCGCCAGTCGGGTTGGGCGATGATGCCGACCCGAAAACCCTGCGCTTCGAGGAGGCGGCCGATCAGCGCCGCCCCGAAACTGGGGTGATCCACGTAGGCGTCGCCGCTGACCAGGACAACGTCGCAGCTCTCCCAGCCGAGCTCTTCCATCTCCGCGCGCGACGTGGGCAAGACGGGCGCGGTGCCGAACCGCTCGGCCCAATACTTTCTCCGCGAGAACAAGGTGGCCGGCACCAGGTTCGGCGAGACCACCCGGAATTCGGTGCGCGCGGAAGCCCCCGATCGTCCGGTAGACGAAGGATCCGCCCGAGGCGCGTTCTTTGATTCGGGCGTGCCCATCGACCGGCCCATCCATAGCACGCGGGTCACCGAACTGCTCGATTCCGGGCGCCGCCGTGGGGCCGGCCGCGCCTTCAATGGCCGCGCGCGGCGCGGGTTCCGGGATGCGCCTTGCGGGCAGGTTTTTCCGCGCGCTTGAGTGCCTTCAGCTCGACGGAGAGGGTCTTGTCCGCGTCCGGGACTGCCGAGCCCGTGGCCTCCGCGTACCCGTCCAACTGCAGCCGAAAGGAAACCACGATCTGCGACGGGCTGACCGGCAACGTGGCGGGAGTGGTGCCAACGGTGCGCCCCGCCCCGTCGACGATCCGTGCCCCGGCCGGTGTCGAGACGAACGTGATCAGCACGAACGTCTCGGCGCCGGCATGGGCAGTCGCCACCCCGACCTCCGCACGCGACGCCCGGCGCCACAACGCACGCCCCCCGGCCACCACCCCGGTCAACACCCCGAGGCCGAGGGCCATCGTCCCCACCACCACGAATCGGCGGTGCCACACCCCGCGCGCAAATCGGTCCCGCTCGGCCGNNCCCGAGGTGCTCGACCCCGTGTCCGTGCGGTCGGCCCGCGCGGAGGTCGCGGCCGCATGTGCCGCTTGGTCGCGGGCCAGCAACTTCGCCGGGCGGGTGGCGGCGGTGGCCGCGAGAGCGTAGGGAACTGCAGCCGCCACCGACGTCGCGCCACCGGCATCGATGGGTCTCGGATTCTGCCCCGTCGTCCCCCGGCCCTGCGCCCAGTCGTCGTCGCGCGGCCCTTCGGGGGCCAGCGAGCGCACCAGCCTAAGGACGGTGCGGCTCGACGAGCGGAACGATGCCAGGTAGTTCTCGACGTCGGCCAGCATGTCGGCCGCCGACGTGTACCGCGCGTTCGGATCCCGCGCCGTTGCCCGCGCGACCACAAGATCCAGCGCCGGCGGCACATCCGGGTTCCACGTCGAGGGGGGGTTGCTCGCCTGCGCCAGGAGATCGATCTTCTTCTGCAGGTCGTTCTGCGCGCGAAACATCACCCGCCCGGTCAGAATCTCGTGCAGCACGCAGCCCACCGCGAACACGTCCGCGCGGGCGTCGATTTCGCCACACGAAATTTGTTCGGGCGCCAGGTACGCAATCTTGCCCTTCACCACCTTGCCTTCGTCGTCCGCCATCATGTCAGCGGCGCGCGCGATGCCGAAATCCAGCACCTTCACCGCGCCCGTGTCGGCGATCATGACGTTGGACGGCGAGATATCCCGGTGCACGATCTCCAGCCACCGCCCTTCGGAGTCGCGCAGGTTGTGGGCGTAATCGAGCGCGATCAGGATCTCTCGGGTGATCTCGGCGGCCGCCACCACCGGCATCATCTTTTCCTGCTGCCGCAGCCTGGTCAGCACCTCGCGCAACGTGAACCCGCGAATGCTCTCCATGGCGATGAAGTACGCGCCGTCGGATTCACCGAACTCGAAGATCTGGACGATGTTCGGGTGCGCCAGCAGCGCCGAAATCTTGGCCTCGTTCACGAACATCTGCGTGAACCGCGACCGCGCCGAAAGCTCCGGCAGGATTCGTTTCACCACCAGCTCGCGATGAAAACCCTCCGGCCCCTTGACCGCCGCGCGAAACACCTCCGCCATTCCCCCGGCGCCGATCCGCTCGATCAGCTCGAAGCGCCCAAAACGCGCGGGGGCCGCCGTCGGTTCCCGACCGCCCTTTGAAGAACCAACGTGGGGCCATGCGCCCAAAGCATCTCACCATCGACAGAAATCACCCGCGGCGTGAGGCGGTCTTGGCTCCATTGCGCCACTTCGATGTCCCCAGCCCGTCCCTGACACCCGTAGGAGAATGTGGGTGCTCCCGCAACCGGCAATTGACGGCCGCCACCACATCGTCTAGAAATCCGCTGCCGAATTGCGGGAGTAACTCAGTGGTAGA
>PMNO01000479.1 GCA_003161835.1 Myxococcales bacterium
TTCCCCGCGCTGAAGGTGAAGACCAACCTGGCCCTTGGCAAGAAGCGCACGGCGTTTCGCAGCTGGACCGAAAAGCAGGTCTACGAGCTGTTTCCGGCGCTCGAATATCTCCTGGATCGCGAGAGTGAAAATTTGTCCGGCGGCGAGATGCAGATGGTGGCGATCGGCCGGGCGCTGCTGGGAGGGCCCGGCCTCGTCCTGCTCGATGAGCCGTCGCAGGGGCTTGCTCCCAAGCTGGTCCAGGATGTCATGAAGACCATCACGCGCCTCAAGAATGAAAATATCGGGGTCTTGGTGGTCGAACAGAACATCCGGAGCGTGCTCGCCGTATCCGATCGCGTCTACGTGATCCGACACGGGCGGGTGGTTCACGAAGGTGACGCGGCGGCGCTTCTGGCGGACGACGGCGCGCGCACGAGGCTCCTCGGGACCTGACCATGAGCGCGCACTCGAGCACAAGCACACCGTCACCCTCGTCGTCGTCGACGCCGCCACTGCTGGAAGTGCGGGGGTTGAAGAAGACGTACACGCGCGGCCTTTTCAACCGGCGACAGACGTTCGGGCTGCACGCCGACTTCTCGGTCGCGGAACCTCAAATTGTCGGAGTGATGGGCCCGAACGGTTCGGGCAAGACCACCCTCTTCGAGCTGCTGTCAGGCAGCAATATTCCCACCGCGGGCCAGGTGCTGTGCGCCGGACAAGACGTGCATCGCGTGAAATACCACCAGCGCGATCGGATGGTCATCCACTATCACCAGTCCTATCAAGTCCGGCGCGTGCAAAAGACTGTCCCGAGCTTCATGTTGGAGAAGGCGTCGTCGGACTACCCGCTGGTCCACATCTTCGATGAGCCCCAGTTCAGCACCCAGGACGGCTACATCGGTTTCATGCTGAACTTCTTCCGTGACCTGCGTGCCCAGGGGCGGGTCGTATTTCTGTGCCTCCATCCCAACGAACCGTTTCACGTGGACATCCTGCGCGACAACTGCGAGCGTTTTCTGTTCGTCGCAAAGGGTCAGGTCGCGCAATTGCCCGACTACCAGAGCCTGCTCGGTCATCCCGGGGTGCGCGACTACCTGGGCGAGCTGGCCGAGCTCTGAGCCCGTTCACCATCGCAAACTCCGTTTCCATTCACAGCAAGGATCCTCAGGACAAAATGCCAGATCAGAGCAAGAACAAGAATCGACTCGCCTTCGTGACCGGGGCCGCCGGCGCTCTCGGCGCGGCCACGGCGCGCGCCTTTTTGGCCCAGGGCCATCGGGTGGTCCTCGCGGACAGCAACGCCGCCGCGCTGGATGCCCTGGCGACGGAGTTGGGGACCAACGCGTTTCCGCTGGCCTTCGACGTCAGCGACGAAGCCCAGGTGAAGGCCGCCTGCGATGCCACCCGCCAACACTGGGGCAGCGTCGACATCCTCGTGAACAACGCCGGGATCCTGTCGAACAACAAGATCGCGGAGACCACGCCCGAGGAATGGCGGCGGATCTTGGCTGTCAACCTGGACGGGCCATTCTTGCTGTGCCGCCAATGGGTCCCCGCCATGCGCGAGCGCCGCTGGGGGCGCATCATCAACATGTGCTCGGTCGCCATGAAAACCGGTGGCCTCACCGCCGGCACGGCCTATACAACGTCGAAGGGCGCGCTCGGCGCCTTCACGTTCTCGCTGGCGCGGGAGCTGGCGCCCTTCGGGGTGACCGCCAACGGTGTCGCCCCTGCGTACGTGAGAACCAAGATGGTCACCGAGCAACTGAGCGAGGAGCAACGCCAGCAGACCTTGCGCGGCATTCCGGTGGGGCGATTCTCGGAGCCCGAGGAGGTTGCGCACGCCGTCGCCTTTCTGGCCTCCGAGCTGGCGGGCTTCATCACCGGTGAAATCTTGGACATCAACGGCGGATTGCACCTCGACTAAGGCGGACCTTTCATCATGTCGACTCCCATCACTCCCAAGCTCGCCGAGCCCGCGCTCTTCGCGAACCTGAATTCCTTGGTCGGCAAGGTCGCCTATGTTCCGGGCGGCGCCGGCGGCCTCGGAGAGGCCATCGTCTGGGGGCTGGCGGCGCTGGGCGCGCGTGTGGTGGTGGGTGACATGGATGCCACCAAGGTGGATCTCCTGGTGAACGCCTTGCGCGAGCAGGGACGCGAGGCGCGTGGCGTGGCCTTCGATGCGCGGTCGGTCGCCGACATCGGACGTTCGGTGGACGCCGTCTGTGACCATTTTGGGCGCTGCGACGTCCTCGTGAACTGCGTGGGTATTCATCGCGAGCAAACGATCCTCGAGGTGACCGAGGAGACCTACGACCAGGTGCTGGCGGTCAACCTGAAGGCGGGGATGTTCCTGGGCCAGGCCGTCGCGCGGCAGCAGATCGCCGCGGGCCAGGGGGGAAAGCAGGTNNTTGGCTCCCCACGGCATCAATGTCAACGGCGTCGCCCCGACGTTCGTGTACACCGAGATGATCGGACACGTCGTCAACGATCCCGAGTTCAAGAAGAACGTGATCGGCCGCATCCCGCTCGGCCGTATCGCGGATCCCAAGGATGTTGTCGGCCCGGTGCAATTCTTCTGCACCCCGGCGTCCGATTTCGTCACCGGGCAGGTGATGTACGTCGATGGGGGGCTCACAGCGTGCCAATGAAACACCCTCACCCACCCGCCAGAGCGTGTCCCGCGCGTCCCGCGGCTTCGCCAGAATCGAGAGATCAGTCATGACCAAAAAGCTCAAGAACTTCATTGACGGCGCCCTCACCGACGCCCAGACGGATCGCTGGGGCGACGTGTACAACCCGGCCCTCGGCACGGTCGCCAGCCAGGTTCCGATGTCGACGAAGGCGGACGTGGTCACGGCGGTGGCTGCGGCGCGCCGTGCCTTCGAGGGATGGTCGGCGACGCCGGCGGTCCGGCGGGCGCGGGTCCTCTTTCGATTCAAGGCGCTCATCGACCAGCACATGGACGAGCTGGCGGGATTGTTGACCGCGGAGCACGGCAAGGTGCTGGACGACGCCCGGGGCTCCATCACCCGGGGCATGGAGGTGGTGGAATTCGCCTGTGGCATTCCCCAGCTCTTGAAAGGCGAATACACCGATCAGGTCGGGCGCGGGGTGGACTCGTGGTCCTTCCGACAACCGCTGGGCGTGTGCGCGGGGATCGGCCCCTTCAATTTTCCGGCGATGATCCCGTTGTGGATGGCGCCGGTTGCCATCGCTTGCGGAAACACGTTCGTGATGAAGCCCTCCGAGCGGGTTCCGTCGACGGCAATCCGGCTGGCCGAACTTTGGCACGAGGCGGGGCTCCCCAACGGTGTCTTCAACGTCGTCAACGGTGACAAGGAAGTGGTGGATGCGTTCCTCGCACACCCGGACGTGGCGGCCATCAGCCTGGTGGGTTCCACCCCCACCGCCGAGTCCGTGTACCGCCAGGCGACGGCCGCGGGAAAACGCGTCCAGGCGTTGGGGGGCGCCAAGAATCACATGGTGGTCATGCCCGACGCCGATCTGGCGCACGTCAGCGACGCGTTGATGGGCGCGGCCTACGGGTCGGCCGGCGAGCGCTGCATGGCCATCTCGGTGGCCGTGGCGGTTGGCGACCAGACCGCCGATCGTCTGATCGAAGCCCTGGTGCCGAAGATCAGGGCTCTGAGGGTCGGTGCCGGTACCCAGGCGGGTGTCGACATGGGACCGCTCATCACGCGGGCGCATCTGCACCGCGTGTCTCAGTACATCGCCCAGGGACAGGAGGCAGGCGCCAGGTTGGTGGTCGACGGCCGCGGCCTGCGCGTGCCCGGCCACGAAAACGGCTTCTTCATCGGCGGAAGCCTGTTCGACCACGTCACGCCCGGCATGACCATCTACCAGGAGGAAATCTTCGGGCCGGTCTTGTGCGTGGTCCGAGCGCCCGATCTCGAGGCCGCCATCCACCTCGTCAACGCCCACCGTTTCGGGAATGGCGGAGCGATCTTCACTTCCAGCGGTGAAGCCGCCGACGAATTCTTCAAGAGCATCCAGGTCGGGATGGTGGGCATCAACGTGCCCATTCCGGTGCCGATGGCCTTTCACAGTTTTGGTGGCTGGAAGGGCTCGCTGTTCGGCGATCACTACATGCACGGCCCCGAGGGGGTCCGTTTCTTCACCCGACTCAAGACCGTCACGTCACGCTGGCCCAGAGGCGTGAGCGGCGGAGCCAATTTCATCATGCCCACCATGAAGTGAGGTGAACGCGCGTGCCCAAAACCGCCCCCCGAGCCGAGACCTACGACGATCTACGAAAAGGGATCGTCGATCGTTTTTCGGTCCTCAGCAAGTGCCTGCAGCAGATCGCCAGCTACGCGCTCGATAATCCGAGCGAGATGGCCTTGGAGACGATCGCGTCCGTCGCTCCGCGCGCGGGCGTCCAACCATCGAGCCTGATTCGTTTCGCCAAGGTCTTTGGATTCTCCGGGTACAGCGAGATGCAGCGGGTCTTTCGCATGCGGCTGACGGACGCCATGCCCGACTACAAGGAGCGCCTGCGCCTGCTGGGCGACAACCGCCCTGGCGACAAGGGCAAGGACGTCACGTCCCTGCTGGAACAGTTCGTCCAGGCGGACATCGTCGGGTTGCAGTGTCTGCTGCAACAGGAGCGCATCGGCGAGCTGCTGAACGATGCCATCGACATGATCACGTCGGCGGAGACCGTCTATCTGGTCGCGCACCGGCGGTCATTCCCCGTCACGTGCTATCTGTCGTACGCGCTCAGCCAGCTGCATGTGCGAAATGTGTTGGTGGACGGCGTCGGCGGAATGTTCTTCCAACAGATTAGCCACGCCACGCCCAAGGACGTGGTGCTGGCCGTCAGCACGAAGACGTATTCGCCCGACGTGGTCCAGGTCGTGCGGGAATCATCGCAACGCGGCCTACGGGTCATATCGATCACCGACAGCCCGCTCAGCCCGCTTACGGAACACGCCACCATCAGCCTGGAGGTTCAACAAGCATCCGTGCAGATGTTCCGATCGCTGGCTGTTCCGATGACCCTGGCGATCACGTTGATAGTCGGATTGGGACGGGTTCTCGAAGCGAGGCGCACGGCGCCCCAGAAGAAATCCGCGCACAAACCCTGACCCGCGGGAACCACGGCCACACCGACCCACCCAACCCAACCGGTCCCTCCCAACCCGTCCCGCCGAAACGCCAACCGCGCGGTCAGAGATCCGGATTCGGAAGGCGCAGATCCCGGATGAACGCGACGAGGTCGTTGTACGAGCTCAGGAACGTGCGCAGCGTACGCGCGGTCGCACCGTAGGTGTCAAACTCGCTCGGTTTCAGACCGTCTGGTTCGTACGCCCGCCGAAAATCCTCGAACTGCTCCGTCAGCTCGGACATCACCGCCGCGGGGATCGGATTGTCCATGCGGGGCTTCACCTCGACCGACGACGCGTTGAACCGGCGCTGCCAGGGGCCTGGAATCGTCAGAACGATATCCCCGCCAATGAACTCCGACCAATGAAGGTGATTGCGGTACGCGGCCGACAGCAAGCGCGTCCGGTACCCGGCCTTCTTGAAGATCCGGTACGCATGCTTCATGCATGCCACTCCGGCCCAGTCCAGGGTGCCGGGCGTCGGCACCAGTTTTTCCTTTTCCGCGATGACCTTCAACCAGTCGTCCAGCCGGCCCACCATGATGGTGCAGACGGAGAACACCTTCGCGGTCGATTGACCGATCGCCTCGCGCCGCTTCAATCCGCGCTCGACCGCCTCGGCCACCGCTATGGCCTGCGGCACGGTGAAGCAAACGGTCGCATTGATGCTGACCCCGCGCGCCGTGACCTCTTCGATCGCCGCAATCCCCGCTTCGGTGGCCGGGATCTTGACCTGAATGTTGGGGGCCAGCTCGGCGAAATGCAGGGCCTGCGTCACCAGCGCGTCGGTCGACTTGTAGAACTCCGGGCTGGTCTGGATCGATAGAAAGCCCTTGCGCCCCTCGGTGCGGTCGAAGATCGGACGCAGCAGGTCGGCCCCGCGTAGCGCCATCTCCTCGATCAGCTGCCAGGTGATCTGGGCCTCCGTCCAGCTCGATTTCGTCGCGAACAGCTCGTCGATACGCCCGCGCCAATCCGCAAACTCCTGCTGAATCACGCCGAAAACGATGGTCGGATTGCTGGTGGCACCCACCGCTCCGTGTTCGATGGCGTAGCGAAGCTCCCCCACCGCGCAGGAATCGTTCCACAGCTCGGTGGGCGTCGTTGACACCATTTTGTGTAGCGGACTCCGGAACGTGGTATTCCTACGATCGCGTCCGCCGCTGGCGGCAACGTCTCCTTCGAGTATCGGAAGCGTGCTCGACATGCCTTTAGTAGAACATAAATTCTACCAATTGCAAGTTTTGGAATTTTTGTTCCCGTTCGGTATGGCTGGTTCTCAGGG
>PMNO01000309.1 GCA_003161835.1 Myxococcales bacterium
CTTGCCCGTGCCCAGGTCCTTGGCCGCCACGCTGACCATGCCGTTGGAATCGATGTCGAAGGAAACCTCGATCTGCGGGGCGCCGCGCGGTGCGGGTGGAATTCCGGTCAGTTGGAAGTGCGCGAGGCTCTTGTTGTCCGCGGCCATCTCGCGCTCGCCTTGCAGGAGATGCAACACGATCTGGGTCTGACCGTCGGTGGATGTGGAAACCAACTGTGTCCGCGTGACCGGCAGCGGCGTCCCCCGGGGAATTAGCCGCGTGAAGACCCCACCGGCCGACTCCAATCCCAAGGATAGGGTGGTCATTTCATTGATGGGGCTCGGCCCCCGGGAACGCCGGCGTCCCGGCGTCACACCCGCCAGGGTCGCGGCATGTCGCGCGGCGCCCACGGCCACCACGACGTCGGAGCCCGCCAGCTCGATGGGCTCCTTGCCGCACGCTTCGGTGAGCTGAGCTCGGATGCGCGGCATGCGCGCCTGACCCCCGAGCACCAAGACCAAGTCGATGTCCTCGGCCGTCCATTTGGCCTCGCGCAGGACGCTTTCACACGACCACACAGTTCGATCGACCAGGTCCTGGGTCAGGGCCTCCAGGCGCGGGCGATCCAGATGGGTCACGAACGATGTGCTACCCGACGATCCGGGCACGTGGACCTCCACATCGCGGGACCCCGAGAGCTCTACTTTCACGCGCTCGGCCACCCGGGTCAGTCGGGCCAACAGCGATCGATCGCGGCGCAGATCTCCTCCGCCCGCCTTCAAGACCTCGTCGCAGATGTGAACGACGATCCTCTGATCGAAGTCCTCGCCGCCCAGGAACCCTTCTCCACCGCTGGCCAGCACTTCGGCTGTCCGGTCGCCCACCATCAGCGCCGACACCTCGAAGGAGCCGCCGCCCAGGTCGTACACGAACGTCTTGCGCTCTTCGCCGCGCCCGGCGGGGTACACGCCCGAACCCAGGACCGCCGCCGAAGTGGCGGTCAAGACCCCCAAGACGTTGAGACCGGCGATCCGGGCGGCGTCATGAATCGCCTGGCGCTGCAGATCGTTGAATAGCGCCGGCACCGCCAGCACGGCATCGGTCACGGGCCCGCCCGCCTGCCGTTCCGCGGCGGCCCGCAGGGCGCCGATCAGGTGGGCGGCAATGTCTTGCGGGGCGTGGTGGCGCCGTCCGACCCGCACGCGCGCGTCGCCGTTGCGGGTCCCCACCAGATCATAAGCAACCGCCTGGCGGTGATGGCGCACCTCGGGAGCATCCAGCCGTCGCCCGAGCAACCGCTTCACCGACACGATCGCGCGTTCGGGATGACGCTCGATGACCGACAGGGCCGCGACCCCCACCAACGGTGGGGCGCCGCCCCCGGCCCCTGGCGGGAACGCGACGATCGACGGAATCACCAGGGCGCCACCGGCGTGGGCCACCATCTTGACGTCGCCACCCAGCGCCAGCGCGGCGCGCGCGGTGCTGGTTCCGAAATCGATTCCGAGCAGTGGCGTCACGCGCCCTTGTCCCCGACGCCGCCGCCCTGCCCACCCTCGCCAGAACGGCCGTCCGTCGGCCCCGCCGAAACGCTGACCAATGACGGCCGCAACAGGCGATCACCGATGCGATAGCCGCGTTGCAGTTCCGCGGCGACACTTCCCGAAGGGATATCCACCGACTCGATGCGCGAAATAGCCTCGTGGATGCGCGGATCGAACGGCTGGCCGCGCGCCTCTATCGGTTTGACGCCGTAGCGCTCGAGCTTCGACTGAAACAACCGCAAGACCAACCCCACGCCCTTCAGAATGGCGCTTCCGTCGACCGTGCCAGCGCGCGCGGTGCCAGCCTCCGTGGGGCCATACGCGCTGACCGCGCGTTCCAGATTGTCCATGACGTCCAGGATGTCCTTCAACACGGACTCGCGAACCTTCGCCTCCCCCTCGTCCTGCTCCTTGCGGGCGCGCTTCTTCCAGTTCTCGAAATCGGCGGCGATGCGCAGCATCCGATCCTTCATTTCGTCGCGCTCCGCCTCGACCACGGCCAGCCGCCCCTCGCCGTTCGCGCCGCCGCCGATGTGCGGGTCGCCGTCACCCGATGGTGGTCTGGCCTCTGGATTCACGTCTCCCTGCTCCGTATCGCTCACGTTCGTTTCCTTCCGTCCTTGCGTTGTTCGTTCACTTTGCAATCTAGCCCTTGCCCAAGGATTCCGTGATCATCTCGGCTGTGAAGTCGACCAGCGAAATCAATCGCGAGTAGTTCATCCGCGACGGGCCGATGACCCCAATCGTGCCGAGCGGGTGATCATCGCCGCCGTAGGAGGCGGCCACCACCGAGATGTCGGTGAGATCGGCCAGGTTCGCCTCCGCGCCGATGAACACACAGATTCCAGGAGCGCTCAGGGTCCGCTCGAGCAGCTTCACGAGCAGATCCTTTTCCTCGAGGGTGCGCAGCAGAACCTTGGCGCGATCAAGGTCGGTCGCCTCGGACAGAAGATTCGATTGGCCATCGATGAGAACCTGGTTTTGTCCGTCGGGCAGAGCCGCGGCCGCCAGCTTCAAGGCCTTGGTCAATAGCTGGTCGTGCTGGGTGCGCTCGCTCTCGATCTCGGCCGCCAGGCGGGCCTGTAACTTTTCCAGGGTGAGCCCCCCGAGCAATCCATTCAGATAGTTGTGAATGCGTTCCAGATCCTCCGGCGGGATCTGCAAATCGATCGGCAGCAGCTTGTTCTGGATGTGCCCGGTGGTCGTGGCTATCACCGCCAGGAGCTGGCCCTCGCGCANNAGGTGGGACAGCTCGCGCAGCACGCGCGTCGTACGCTGCATCAGCTCGGGCCTCTCCCCCACCCCCGTCAGGCGCTCTCGGATCTCGTCTTGTTCGTTGGCCGCGAGGCTCCGCACCCGCAACAAGGTGTCCACGTAGTAGCGCAGACCGCGATCGGTCGGGATCCGCCCGCCCGACGTGTGCGTGTGCTTCAACAAACCCATGCCCTCCAGATCTCCCATGACGTTGCGCACGGTCGCCGCGGACACCTCCAGGCCGTATCGACGGGTCACGGTTTGCGACCCGACCGCCTCCCCCGTAGCCAGGTATTCGGAGACGACCGCGTGCAAAATCTTCTTGGCGCGGACGCCGATCTCACTCACACCNNCAAAACCATAGAACATTGATTTTATTTGATAATTCCCGACATTGGGTGCTTTTACGCGCTGCCGATAGCACTCCATCGGCTAGTCTGAAAGGCCAATGCCACCCGTATACCTCGACAACGCCGCGTCGACGCGGCCCGCCGCCGAGGTGCTCGCCGTTACGAATCGCGTCGCGAACGAACAGTTCGCCAATCCTTCGTCGGCGCACACCGCCGGGGCGGCGGCGGCGCGCACACTGGAGGGCGCGCGCTCCGAGATCGCCGCGGTTCTCGGCTGTGGCAGCTCCGAGCTGACCTTCACGTCCGGGGGTACCGAGGCGAATGCGTTGGCCATCCTGGGCGCGGCGGCGCGCACGCGGGGACGGCACCTGGTCGTGAGCGCCCTGGAACATCCCGCTGTCCTGCGCAACGCCGAACGGCTGGTGCGCCAGGGCGGTTTCGAGCTCTCGGTCGTGGCCCCAAATTCCGCGGGCGTCGTGTCTGCCGCGGCGGTGGCGGCGGCCCTGCGGCCCGACACGGCGGTGGTCGCCGTGATGCTCGTCAACAACGAGATCGGAACCGTGCAGCCCGTCGCGGCAATCGCGCACCTGCTCGCGGCACGAGCCGCCGCGGATGGCCGCCGGGCTCCCCACTTCCACGTCGACGCCGTACAGGCGTTTGGCCTCCTGGCTTTTCGGCCGGCGATGCTGGGAGCCGATTCATTGGCGGTGTCCGCCCACAAGATGCATGGCCCCCGGGGCGTGGGGGCGCTGTGGGCGCGCCCGGGGGCGGGCCTCGGGACATTGTGGGATGGCGGCGGGCAGGAACGGGGCACCCGTTCGGGTAGCGAAAATCTGCCCGCCATAGCCGGTTTTGCGTGCGCCGCCACCCTGGCCGCGCAGGCGAGATCGGCGGGGGCCGTGGCGCGCATGGCCTCCCTGCGTGACGACCTGGAAGCTCGCGTCCGCGCCGCCGTGCCGGGCGCGCGTGCGACCGTCATCGCCGGTGATCGGGCACCTCACATCGCCTCGCTGTCTTTTCCGGGCGTGCCCGCTGAACCTCTCTTGCACGCCTTGGACGCGCGCGGGGTCCTGGCGTCCGCCGGATCGGCGTGCGCGTCCAAGATCCGGGGACCGAGCCACGTCCTCAAGGCGATCGGCGTNNCGCTGTCCAGGCGCTGACCGACGCGATCGCGGAGATTGCCCCACGCGCGAAAACGCTGGGCCGCCGCCGGGATCTCGGGTTGATGAAGGGTAACGGGGCCGGGTAGAACCGACGGACCGAATGTTCAAGCGTCCTGCCGCCGGCCGGGTCCGCATTCTGGCGTTCGGCGCGCCTCTGTTCATCCTCGCTTGCGGGCGAGCCGCCATTTCGGTCAGCGACGGTGGTCCGTCCGAGACGTCTGCGACGCCTGTCGACGTCATCGCGGACGTGCAACCCGATGGTCGCGCCGCGATGGGCCCTGACGTTCCATCGCCCGACGGTGGTGATTCCCTGCAAGACGGTCCCCTGGTTGACCAGGTCGGCCCGCCGGACGCAGGACCGATCGACAGAACGGTGGCCGAAGTCGGCACGCTGGACGGCGGCGGTGATGGCAGCCGCGGCGACGGCAGCGGCGACGGCGACGGCGACGGCAGCGGCGATGACC
>PMNO01000464.1 GCA_003161835.1 Myxococcales bacterium
GCGCCTGATTCGAAATCAGGTTTGGGCGCAAGTCCAACGTGGGTTCGACTCCCACTCTCTCCTCCGCAAAAAACAGAACTATCAAACTGGAGAGATGGCCGAGTGGTCGAAGGCGCACGATTGGAAATCGTGTGTACCGAAAGGTACCGAGGGTTCGAATCCCTCTCTCTCCTCTAACGCTGGACGCGGCCCGGACCTTGTGCCAAAAGAACAACGTCCCGGGCGGCGGAACGCTGGCGAACCCCGCCAGGCCTGGAAGGGAGCAACGGTAACCGGCCAACCGGGTGCTCGGGACATTATCTAGCTCTATGGGCGGTTTGCCTTTCTGGTTTGCGTTTCTTTCTGCCTTCTTTGCCTACCTTCTGGGGTTTCGCTTATGGCTGATGTGGTCTATCTGGTTCAGGACATGCTCTTCTCGTCGAAGATTCGCGAGACGGCCAAGCCCTTTGGATTGACCTTGCAGGGCGTGCGCGATCCGGCGGCATTGGCCGCGGCCGCTGCCGGGGGGGCAAAGCTGGTCATCGTCGACCTCCGGCTCCCTGCCGCGCTCGACGCCTTGGGCGCGCTCGGCGCCAACCCAGCCGCAGCGGCCGTCCCCTCGATCGGATTCGTGGACCACGAGCTCATCGACGTGATGGACGCCGCGCGCGCGCGCGGCTGTGGCCAGGTGATGGCCAAGGGCCAGTTCTCGGCCGCCCTGCCGCGCCTGCTCGCGCAGCTGGTCCCGCCCACGGCCGCCTGAGTCTGGCCTGGGGTGCGCGCCGGGCCCGGTGCCACGGAGAGACCGAGCCCAGTCGTTGTCGCCGACGTTCGTGGCTGAACTCTCGCGGATCACACGGCGGCGGTTGTCCCGGGCGCGATGGGCACGAGCTTCTGTGGGGGGCTTGCGTGTCCGCCGGCGTTCTCGTCGGGTGCTCCGGGCGCTGCCGCGTCCGCGCCGTACTGCTTCAACTTTCGATACAGCGTCGCGACGCCGATGCCCAGCAGCTCGGCGGCGCGGGCGCGATTGCCGCCGGATTCGGCCAGGGCCTGCGCGATGAGGGCCCGCTCCACGTCCGCGAGGCGTCGCGACGAGGACACGGCCGGCACCACCGATCGGGCGTGCCGGATTTCCTCGGGGAGATCGTCGACGTCGATCCGAGGCCCGAGCGCCAGCGCCACCGCACGTTCCACGGCGTTCTCCAGNNCTGGTCCGCGGCCGCCGGCGTGAGTCCTTCGACCGGACGATGAAGGCGTTCGGCTGCCTCGACCAAAAACCGCCGGGTGAGCGGGAGGATATCGCACTGGCGCTCGCGCAACGCCGGCACGCGCAGCTCGATGACCCGCAGCCGGTAGTAGAGATCGTGCCGAAAGGCGCCGCGGTTGACCTCGTCTGCCAGGGTCCGGTTGGTCGCGGCCAGGACCCGCACGTCCACCTTGCGATTGCGACTCTCGCCCACCCGGCGAATCTCGTGTTCTTGCAGCACCCGCAACAGCTTCGCTTGCATCCCCGGCGACACCTCNNGCGCCCTTGGCGTGGCCAAAAAGCTCGCTTTCCAGCAAGGTCTCGGTAAGGGCCGCGCAGTTCACGGCGATGAACGGGCCCGCGGCACGGGGCGATTCGGCGTGAATCAGGCGCGCGATGCGCTCCTTGCCGGCGCCCGAGGGGCCGGTGATGAGCACGGTGGTGTCGACCCGCGCCGAGCGGCGCGCGAGCTCGACGGTCTTCTTCATCTCGATGCTCCGGGTGACGATCCCGAACGTCTCGCCGGCTTCGGGATCGTCCTCGGCGGCGGCGGCGTTTCGACGCGCGCGCAGCTTGCGTTCCGTTTTCTTGATCTGATCGGCGACCTGCTTCAAAGCCTCGCTGGTGCACGTCGCGCGATAGAACGGCAGGTAGGGCTCGATGCGTTCGCCCCAGGAGGCGGTATCCCGGGCGACGGCGCGGCAGACCGCGTCTCCCTTGCCCACGCAGCTATCCTCCAGGCAGAAAATCTCGCGGCCGTTCGCGAAGCTGAGGTAGCCGCTGGCGAACCCGCACAGCGTCCAGCATACGGCCTCGTCGGCCCGCCCCACGTGCAGTAGATGCTGTTCCGCTTCGTACGACTCGCGCCAGATGGCCTCGGCGAACGGCGCGTTGGGCTCGTTGGTGGCGGGCAACGGCTCGACCACCACCAATCCTTGCAGGGTGTGCAGTCGGGCGCCGGCGCGCCGCCAGTCGTCCTCGGTCTGCCACGGCAGCGTCTTCAGAGTCTCGGCGGTACGCCAGCCGTGGGCGAACCCAAAACGCGACAGCATCGCGCGCGCCCCGCCCAGGCCCAGGGTGTCGATCAGCGACCGTCGCAAGAGGCCGAGCGCCACAGCGTCGAAGAGGAGCGTTCGCTCGCCTGCGAAGCGGATGGGGCCGCCCTTCACGGGATCGAATTCGAGCAGATCACGGAGGTCCAGGTCAGCCGACTTCATCGGGCAAGCATGTCAGATCGATAGGCCCAGACAATCAAAATGATACCCAATCTACCTGTGCCCACGTGATTTCAATGGGTTACATGTGGCACCATTCTGGCTATGTCATGAGGGCAAAGGAGACTCATCATGAACACTTCAGCCAGCACCCAGATTCAAGAATCGGCCACCGCCAAGGTCACCCCGTCGGGCCCTCGCACCTACGAGATCGACTCCTCCCATTCGAGCGCGTCGTTCAAGGTTCGCCATCTCATGGTGTCGAACGTGCGCGGCGAGTTCGGCCAGATTGGAGGCCGGATCGTCATCGACGACGTCGATCTCACCCGGTCGACGGTCGACGTCACCATCGACGTGTCGACGGTGAACACGCACGATCCCAAGCGGGACGAACACCTGCGCAGCCCCGACTTCTTCGATGTCGCGCAGTTCCCGGTCATCACGTTCAAATCGAAACGCGTTCAGCC
>PMNO01000684.1:0-5091 GCA_003161835.1 Myxococcales bacterium
CGAGGAGCTTGTCTTTCGCGTTGCCCCTGGCCACCAAAGCGACCGTACCAACCGGTTGGTCTGTAGTCAAGCACGGGCCGGCCCAATCGGCCCAACACCCATCACACGGACTCAACCGCCCAAGGATGTCTTCGAGCGCGTAGAAGGCCTTCTGGGGAAACCGTTCCCTCGGGTAGTAGCGCGTGATCACGTCGAGCGCGGCCGGCGTCGCTCGAAGATCGGGCAGCCTAAACGGCGCGCAGGTGGACATGACCCTTGTGCACTGTGAACTCGATACCGTCCCCTTTGGTCAGCCCCAGGGTCCGCCGCACGGTCTTCGGCGCCGTGACCTGCCCCTTGCTGGTGAGCGTCGCCACGATCTTCATATTCCTTACTTTAGCATGGAAGGTAAGGCATGGTCGGCCATGCCACCTCGATCGACCTCGTGCGGCCCAGATCCCTGCTCCTAGGAAGTCCGGATCCGACCCAGGGCTTGCACCTGGGCCTCGGGTGCCAGCTCCGGATAGGCCAGCACCGCGACGCTTGGGTGTTCCGTTTCGACCAGGCGGCGCACGTAGCGGCGAATATCGGGACTGGTCAGGATCACCGGGCGCGGCTCCCCGAGATCGTCGGGAGCATCCGCCACCGCGCGACCCACGGCGTCCAGGATGTCCCGCGAGAGCTGCGGCTCCAGCGCCAGATAGCTGCCCGTCGCTGTCTTGTGAATTGCCTCGCGGACGGCCTCCTCGATCGGCGGGTCCAGCAGGTACGCGCTGAGGACCCCCTCGGGGCTGACGTGCCGGTACGTGATCGCGCGCCGCAAGGCCGCGCGTACGTGCTCGGTCAACGCCACCGGATCGCGCTCGGACGGTCCCCATTCGGCCAGCGCGCCCAGAATATCTTTCATGTTGCGCAGCGACACGCCTTCTTCGACCAGTCGCTTCAACACGTCGGCCAGCAACGCGGGCGCGATCAGCTTCGGGACAACCTCGCGGACGAGGGCGGGGTGGGTGCGCTCGAGAGCCTCCAGCAGGCCCTGAGTCTCCTGAATGCCGATGAATTCGTGTCCATAGCGGCGCATGAGCGAGAGCACGGCGCCAGCCAGCGGGGCATCCACGTCGTCGGACAGCGGTCCCGCGCTCGCGGCGGCCGCAGCCGTCGCCCCGTGCGCCGTCGGCGAGGAAGACTCGCGATCGGCGGCGGCGTCGAGATGCCCGCGGCCGAGCGGCACTTCGTTCAGGCGAATGACGTAACCGTGCGGCGGCACGCCCGGGACGGAGAGGCGCACGCGCAGCACGGGCAACGGCAAGCCCAGCTCCGCGAACAGCCGATCTCGCAACCGCGCGGTCAGCCTTTCCGCGAGCGCCGCGCCATCGCCATCGGGACACGCCCGCCGGGACAAGGCCGCACCCAGCTCGATCGCGATCGGCGTCAAGAGCGGCGCGGAGATTTCTGCGCTGGGCCGGCCCCCACGGGCGGTACGCGCCGCCCCCCCGGCCACGGCGCTGGACGAGTGCGCGGACGCGTCGGCGCTCACTCCCCCGGCCGCCCCCGCGCCCGCCACGGGTCGCAACAGACGAAACGCCACGAAGCCCAACACCGCCGCCAGCACCACGAAGGGGACGGTGGGCAGCCCGGGCACGGCGGCCAGCAGCGCCAATAGCCCCGCCGCAATGGCGATGGCCTTGGGCTGGCCCAGGATCTGCCCCGCGATGTCGCGGCCGAGGTGCGCGCCTTCTTCCTCGGAGGCGACGCGCGTGACGATGATGCCGGCGGACGTCGAGATCACCAGCGCCGGAATCTGCGACACCAGCCCCTCGCCAATCGTCAGCACCGTGTACGTGCGCGCCGCGCCCGCCAGATCCATCCCCCGTTGCAAGACGCCGATGGTCAGCCCACCGACGATGTTCACCGCCAGCACGACCAACCCGGCGATGGCGTCGCCCTTGACGAACTTCATCGCTCCGTCCATCGACCCGAACAACTGGGATTCGCGCGCCAGGGCCGCGCGGCGGCGGCGCGCCTCGTCGTGGTCGATGTGGCCCGCGCGCAGCTCGGCGTCGATGGACATCTGTTTGCCCGGCATGGCGTCCAGCGTGAACCGCGCCGCCACCTCGGCGACCCGCTCCGATCCCTTCGAGATCACGATGAACTGAATGATGGTCAGGATCAGGAAGATGACCGCTCCCACCACCAGGTTGCCGGCCACCACGAAATTGCCGAACGCGTGAATGACTTCCCCGGCGTCCGCCTTCAGCAGAATCAGCCGGGTGGCGGAAACTTCGAGCGCGAGCCGGAAGAGGGTGGTCAGCAGCAGCAATGTCGGGAAGGTCGCTATTCGCAACGCATCGGCGACGTAGATGGAGATCAGCAGCAACGTCACCGCCACCGCGATGTTGAGCGAGATCAGCAAGTCCAGCAGGAAAGTCGGGAGGGGAATGATCATCATGCCGACGATCGAGACCACCAACGCCGCCAGCGCCATGTCGGAATACCGCGACAGCAGCGCTCGGATGTCGCCATCCCGGAGCGTCGCAACCAATCCCGGCCCACGCACAGCCGCCATCGACGCGTGATAAACCCTGCGCGGGGGCGGCGTCAAGGTGCGGCCGCGATCGTCCGGGATCAGGCTCTAGCGGGACCCGTCGCCGCGCGGGCCCGTCAGACCATCCAGCGCGGGAGGCGGTTGCGCAGGGACTGATCCAGTCCAAACACCCGCCCCGGTGGCGCGAACAGGAAGGTCACCATGATCCCGGTCATCAAGAGCGCGTTTCCCGGTGGGGCCAGGGTTTGCCCCGAAGCCGCGGCGATGGACCCGAGCAGCAGGATGCCCAGAAAGGCACCCAGGCGCGTGACCGCGCCCAGCAACATCGATAAGCCCACGGTCAGCTCGCCGAGCGTGATCAGCAGCCCGAAGATCTTCGGGTGCGCATGCGCGCTCTTGAGAAGGGGCAAGAAGAAGTGATAGGCGCGCCCCGCGTCCAACCAGGTGGCGGTGATACGAAACAGGGGATCACCATGGAGCCATCCGCCCATGAATTTCTGGTAGCCCTCCAGCAAAAGAATGGCCGCCACGAAAAGCCGCAGCGGAAGCAGGACCGCCAACGGCACCCGTTCGTTCATCCGGAAAGCTTATCAGCGGGCGTCCGCGCGACAAGTTCGCACCGTTGGCTCGAACCGAAAGGTGATAACGTCGCCGCCGTGGCAGAGACCAAACGCCCCACCAGCGCATCGGCCGAGGAGATCCTGGGCCTGTACTTTCCCGTCCTCGACCACGGGTTCGTTTCCCTGAACGACTACATGGGGACCGACGAATGCATCGAACGCGCCGCCCGCGTGAGCTATGGGTACGGCACTCGCAAGCAGAGTCAGACCCGCGGCCTTCTGCGCTATCTGCGGCGACACAAGCACACGACTCCCAGCGAGATGGTCGAGCTGAAGTTTCATTGTTGCATGCCCATCTTCATCGCCCGCCAGTGGATCCGCCACCGCACCGCCAACGTCAACGAATACAGCGGCCGATACAGCCTGGTTCCTTTGCTGTTCTACACGCCCGAGGAAGCGCAGCTCCAGACTCAGAGCAAGCGGAACAACCAGGGGCGCAGCGGCAATCCCGTGGCCGCGAATATCCATGGCGAGGCAATTGCCCGCTGGACCGCGTCGCGCGCGGCCGTGACCGATGGCTACGAATGGATGACCGGTCAGGAGATCGCGCGTGAGCTCGCGCGCATCGATTTGCCGCTGTCGACGTACACCCAGTGGTACTGGAAGATNNGGGTGATGGCGGGGATGTTGAAGCGGGTGGCGCCGCTCTCCTACGAGGCGTGGATCGACTACGACGTGTGTGGCTCCCACGTCTCCCGGATGGAGCTGGACGCCTTGCGCGCGCTCGTCGTGGCGGCACCGGACGGGCAGGGCATCGGGGCACGCGGCGGCAGCGGCACGCTCGACCGCGCCGCCCTGGCATCGGGGGGCCTCTCCAACCGCGAAATCGACGAGCTGCTCGCCAAGCTGGCGCCTGCTTCCGTGCCCGAGTTCGAGCTGGATCTGTCGCGCGCGAAATCGGCCGCGTACTTCGCTGAAAGGTTCGCCGCCGCGGTCCCCCAGGTCGACAAGGAGGCCGCTTCCGAGGTCGATGTGCCCGCCTCAGATCGGTCCGCTGGCGCCGGCTGACCCCCGCGCGACGACCTGATACCATCCGCGGCATGCAGATTGAAGCCAAGACAGTTGTCAGCATCGCCTACACGCTGAAGGACGACGCCGGGGAGCTGATCGACAGTTCCCCCGTCGGTGAGCCGCTGGTGTACATCCACGGAATTGGGAGCCTCGTTCCCGGACTGGAGAAGGCGCTCGAAGGCCGAACCACGGGAGACCACTTGACCGTGACGCTGACTCCCGCCGAAGGCTACGGTACGCGCGACGAGTCCCTGATTCGCAAGCTCCCGATCCGGAAGTTGCCCAAGGGGCAGGCGGTGGTCGGTTCGCGCGTCAACGTGCAAACCGATCAGGGGCCCGTGACGTTGCTGATCACGGCGGTGCAAGGCGACTATGCGACGGTCGATCCCAACCACCCGCTGACCGACAAGACCCTGCATTTCGAGGTGGACGTCGTCGACGTGCGCGCGGCGACGCCCGACGAGCTGACCCATGGCCATGCCCACGGCCCTGGGGGCCACCACTGACGGAGGGAAGGGCGAACGCGATCCGGTCGGGCCCCGGAGATCGCCTTGCCACGCCGCCGCGACCCCTTGTGCGGGGCCGCGCGGCCGCCCGTGGCCTGCCGCCCGCCGACGTCTGAAATATTCGCGACCCCACGCAACCGCCCGGGGTGCCTGGTCGAAGAGATCAGCATGTCAAACATTTCTGATTCGTCGGTTCGTAGCCTCAATCCCCTCACCTGGATGCCCCTTGACTCGGAGGTTCATTCACCGGTCATGCGTGGTGCCCCTCCACGCGCGGCGGCAGGGGGCGTCCGTGATGGCGCGCCCTGTTCCACGGCGCAGAACGGGGCCGGGGCGCTCGACGGGCGCGTCGGGCCGGGGGGGGGCCACGGGGGGTTGTCGGGTACTTTCGATCAGATCATGCGCGATTTGCTCCACTGGGAAGGCGATG
>PMNO01000684.1:5239-10917 GCA_003161835.1 Myxococcales bacterium
ATCGAAGGGCTCGGCAGATTTCACCAGCTGCGAACCGCGGTCGAAGCCGGGGACTGGCGCGCTGCCGCGGGCGAATGCCATCGCCGGACCTGCCGGGCCGAACGCAACGACTTTGTCCGACAACTCTTCTTGGAGGCGGCGGCTCAGACGGCGCCGTCGCCGTCGCCTTCGCCGTGTCGCACCTCGTAGCATCGCCATCTTGGGAGCTCACATGTTTCGACCCGGCCTGCTCATCACGGTGCTTGCGTTCGCGGGTGCCTCGTGTCGCCCGACCGCCGCTGCCCCTCAGGAGCATCTCGACGCTGTCCGTTCCACGCCGCCGCCCGCCGTATCGCCCAGTCAACCCGCCGTCAGAAACAGCGTCCTTCCCGTGCGGACCACACGGTTCGCGCCCGCGGGGGCGGGGAAGAATGTTCATGGCGCGCTCGCGAGACCATTCAAGCCCGCCTGGAGCATCCAGACCGGCAAGCCCAAGAAGTCGCGGCGCCTACGCAACTGCAACGAATACCTGGCGCTGGCCACCGACGACATTGAAACCGATGACCCCGAGGACCAGTGGCCCCTCATTCAACAGCTGGCCGATTGCCAAGCCTTGCAAATGTTGTCGCAAGCGGGGCCTTCCGCGCGCACGTTTCTCGGCGGTTTCCGCTTGAACGCGAAAGCGCCCGCGGCATTGCCGGCCGATTTCTATCTGGACCTGTCCCCCGACGAAGAGGCGGAGGTGAAGGCGGCGGTGGGAGCGGGTCGAACCTGGAAGTCATTTGATCCCAAGGTTCACGTGACGCCCGCGCAGGATTCCCGCGTGCAGCTTCAACTCAAGGGTCATGGATATAGCGCGGGCCTCGCCGAGGTGGCCCGGGGTGACTTCGACCACGATGGNNACGTGGCGCCAGGCCTATTGAGCCTGGATGGCGAAGCCCCGATGACAATCGACCTCAGAGTCCAATTTGGACGTGACACGAGGGCGGAGCGGTTTCGCAAACACCATTGACGCAGCTTAGTCCCGCGGAGCAAACGGAGGATCGAATGCACTTGCCGCACATCGAAACATTCCCGGCACGGGGGGCTCTGTTGCAGTGATCGCAGTCGGCGCACATGACGATGGCGAGAAAGCAGATCATCCAGAATGACCGCGATTCAGGGCGTTGACCGCGGAGCATGATTCCCGTCCCAGGCTGCTACGCCGCGCCGGGGGCGTCAAGAACCAGGAGAATCGGAGTTCAGCGTCGACCCACGCACCCACACTCGCTGGCTGGCCGGCGTGGTCCCAGGCTAGGGATCCAGGAAGGTGTGNNCCCCTTGTCCGGTCGGCGAAAACCAGGTGTTGTAGGCCTCCGGAGCCTGTCCAGTCGCGAACAGCAACCACTTGGCCGCGAAGCAGCTCCTGACCTCGGGCAGCCGCGCCAGTATCGCGGCCAGCGCGGGCGGCCCGTCAAACGTGGGCGCGGCCCCTTCGGATGAAATCGTCAGGCTGCCATTTCCGACTGACCACAGCGTGCCAGTCGTATCCACGGCCAGGCCCCCTTCCGAGTCGTGATACGCGCCCACTGCATCGAAATGACCGAATGCGAAACCCACCGGGTCAAGCGGACCATGACAAACCGCGCAGCTTGGATTCATTGAAAGGGATGCGATCGATTGTCTTATCGATGTGCCGGCGACGGGCGGGCGGCCCGTTCTCTCCCCGGAAAAGTCCACGGGCAGATCTTGGCACAGATAGGCTCTCCGCACTTGCATACCCCGCATTGTCGGATCCGCGCGATAGGCATAATCGTAGATGGTGGGAACCGCGGGTTGAGTGATGAGCCCGGCGAACTGGAGCGGGTCGAGCGACACGCGGGTGGCCGCCGGACCCGCGGGCACGACGACCCCCGGAAACCAGGGCGCCGTCGCCGTCGTGACGAACGCGGCGGGTTCCGTCAACAGGGTCGCCAGATCGCCCTGAGGTCGCGAGGTGACATCCTCGATGAACGCGATTGCCTGCTCGATCAGCGCCTGGCGGACGTCGGAGGTGAACATGGGAAAGACAGCCGGATCGCGCTCGCCTGTGGAGAACTCATCGAGGCTCAGCCACCAGGTGTAGAACGCGCGCCGCCCGGCCAGGCTGCCCTCGTTCAGCATCAAGCCGTCGGTCAACTGGCCGACGTCCTGGTTGGTTCTGGGGGCTGAAGCGAGCACCGCGGCGGTCAAAGCCGCGGACGGGGCCTTGCGCAGCANNGCTGGCCACGTCGCCCAGGCTGACGACGGTCGCGCCCTCGAGCGAAGCGTCGGCCGTGGGCGGGGCGGCCGGTCCGCCATCCGCAACGGGGCCGACGCCCCCCGTGCCCGTGTCCGAGGTCAGGTTCGGACGGAGGCCGGTGTCATGGTCACCCGCGTCGGTCGGCGCGTCGCCCAGGCGATGGACTTCACGAAGACAACCGCCGAACCCCCACGCGCTGGCCGAGGTGGCAACCATCAAGGTCAACCAAAAACGGACGTGCTCCTGGGTCATATGAATTGATGTCCCTGGCCGGCGATTCCTGACACGAGTCCTCAGTCTCGCAGCCGCGCCCGGGCGGCGGCGGCCTGGGGACCACCGGGAAATCGTGCCAGGTAGTCGGCGAGATCTACTCGGGCTCCCGTTTCGTCACCCAGACGAGCGCGACATACGGCCCGCCCCCAGAGCGCGCGCTCCGCGAGTGGTCCGGCTTGGGCCTCCACGAGGACGGCGTGGAAGTCCTTCATGGCCGTGGTGCAATCATTCTCGGCGCCGAGCTCGGCCCGTATCAAGCGCAGCTCCCGATCCCGCGCACCGGTTCCGAGGGCCAGGCGGGAGAGGATGGACCGTGCCTCGGCCCCGCGCCCCGCCATCAAGAGCGCGTCGACGCGGGCCCGGTATGCTTCCTGGCTCAGCAAGCCGGCCGGAAAACGAGCGGCATATTGGTCCAGGTCCACGAGCGCCTCCGTGGGATTGCCCTGGTGGCGCAAGCGCCCGATGATGCGACCCAAGAGACGATTTTCCTCCGCCAGCGTGGTGTCCCGAGTGCTGACGGCCGCGGCCTGCGCGACGGGCGCGGCCGGAGTGGAAGACCTGCCAGGCATGCGCTTGCCAACCGCCCGCGGCGACGTGGCGACGGCCGCGGGGGCCACCACCGGCGCGACCTCGAGAACCGGTGCGGGGGCCACGGAGAGGGTGGTCGCGGCCAGCGGTGGCGCGGCGACGGAACGCATGGCCACCACCTGGCGCGCGGGCCCGCCGTGGCCGTGGCCAGTGTTTCCGAGATCACCACCCAAGGGCGGCGCGTGTCGAATGAGCCTGCGCACCATGACACTCGGCCAGGTCCAGGCGCCCGTCTGGGCTCCGACAACCGCACCCGAAGTCATCAGCACGGTCACGAGCACGGCCCACGTCAGCGACGGTCCGATACGGCCACGATGACGAACCGTCCGGCCTTCGCCCAGGCGGAGCCACACGCGCTCCAGAGCGTCGTTCTCCAATCTCGGGGGCGCGGCGGCCTGCCTGATCAAGGCACCCGTCCGTTCTTCGTAGGTGGGCGCCCTCGAACGTTCCGTGCGGTCCGCCCCCGCCAACGTCGCCAGGCGCCGGAACGGTTCGGGCGACGCCTCCGATTCCGGGCGGGCGCCCGGAACCAGACTGGGGCCTTTGGGTCCGCCGAGGTGGCTCACGAGATCTTCTTCGCCTCCGACGCCGCAAAGGCTTTGATCAACTTTTCCCGGCCGCGCGAAACCCGGGCCCACACATTGCTCACCGACGTGCCCGTGATGGCGGCGATTTGTTGACACGACACGCCCTCGAGCTCGAACAGAACCACCGCTGTGCGGTACTTTTCGTCTAGCTCGTCAAGCAAGCGATAGAGGAGCACCGTCGCCTGGCGTCTCTCCAGGGCATCGAGCGGCGACACGCGCTCGTCGGCGGGCTTCGCCGCGCCGGCCTCGGCGTCGCCGATCTCGTCGGGGCGGATCCACATCCAGCTTCGCCGCCGCCGCCAGCTCCGTCGACGGGCCTGGACGACCCGGACGGTAATCTCGTACAGCCACGTTGACATCAGCGCGTCTCCCCGAAATTCGCCCAGGCGACGCTGCACGACCAGGAATACGTCGTGCACGATGTCCTCGACATCGAACCCGGGCCCGGCCAGCCGCGCGGCCCAACGCGAGACGCTTGGGCTGTGCCTCCGGTAAACGCTCTCCAGATCTTGGTCGCGTTGTCGATCCCCGGCATCCGGATCGGCCATCGTCCCGGCCGGTGGTCGCGCTAGGGCCAAAGCCAAAGCGGCCGGCCCATCTTCGCTGGATTTCTTCGGGATCGCCGCCAGGGCGGAGTCGGCGGCGATCTCCGCATGGACTGCGGGTGGCTTGGAACGCAACAAATCAACGTTCCGTGTCCACCCCCTCTTCATCCTGACAATTGTTCCACCGTGCGCGCGTCTTGCACACGGATATTCGTCCCCCGGGGACTACCGACGAGGGCGACTCATCGCGGCGACGTCAATCCTAGACCGATGCGCAGGAATCCCTCGGCGACCGGCAGACGCCCAATGTCACCAAGCCCGCCCGCCTGCACGTCGTGCCGAACCGGCCACGCCGCGGCCGCCAGCTCGACCCAAGACGAAAGGTGTCCGCGCCTCATGACCACCCGCAGGCCTGCTGCCAATCCCGGGTCCAGCGCGGCGTCGCTGCGATTGAGCGCGAACCCATCGCCGCGCATGTCGAGCCAGGCCAAGCGCGCCAGCGCGAACCATCGGAGCCACGCGCGATCTTCATGATTCAGCGCCGTCGGAATCGGCCGTTCCACCCCGAGCCCGGCCGTCAATCGCCGCCAGACAACGCGCCCGTATTGCAGCGGGATCTCTTGATTCGATTGGCCGCCCACCTCAACCCGCACCGACGTCCGCCACGCCGGCGGCGTCAGCCACCCGCCCAGCACCGCGTCCACCGCGCCTGCGCGAACATCCAGCGATCCCCCCAGGCCCACCGCCACACCGNNCGGCCCGCCAGACGCGGCGTGAATTCGGGATGAACGTCGCTCTCCCATCCGGCCAGCGATAGCGCCAGCGCCGAGGCCAGATCCTCGCATGCGTACGTCCGGGGGAAGCGGCGCGCGCCGAGCGACGTGCCATCCGGGCTTTCCAATTCAACCGCGATGGCGTCACCTTCTTCCCAGATGCGCGCGCGATCGGGCGGGCCGCCGCCGGCGTCGGCCGGCAACAGCTCGGCGAGTCGCGTCGCCACCAGTTCGGGACGCGGGCAGGAAGAGCCGCCTTCGACCTGAACGGCGGCCGCCCATAGGAGGAGACGAACGGCCACCCCGCTCACCAACGGATGCTCGCAGCGGTGTCGCGCCGGGCGGCCGCGCCGCGCTCAGTACGACACATACGGTGGCCGCACGTGATCCACGAACTTCCGCACGCTGGCGCGCTGCCATTGTGCGTCCGCAAATGTCCGCAGTTTCGACGGTACGGGCTCGCCGTTGGCAATCAGACGCTGCAGCATCATGGCCAGATCCGCATCGGCCACGCTGAACGTTTCGAACAGCGAAGAGCGNNGTGTGCGGGGGGAGGGAAGGTCTCCTCGAGGTATTCCACGATCGCACTCGATTCGGACAGCCGAAACGCGCCGTGCTCGAGCACCGGGACCCGCGCCGTCACCGATTTCGCCTGAAAGCCCGGGTCCAACTG
>PMNO01000684.1:10943-17657 GCA_003161835.1 Myxococcales bacterium
TCGCCCGTGTACCCGGTGCCGGCGACGACGCAGGTGCCTACCGACACGAGGTCGAGGCCTGGCAGAAGGCGCGCCAGGCACGTCTGCAGGCCGACGACGGGTGGTTGACGCTGGCGGGTCTATTCTGGCTCAAACCCGGCGCAAACCGGTTCGGGTCCGACCCGGCCGGCGACATCGTCCTTCCCGGTGCCGGTGCGCCCGCCCACGCGGGTTCGTTCTTTGTCGATGCGGACCATCGCGTGTCCGTCGCGATCGCGAGCGGGGTGGCGGCGGCCGTGGCCGGTAAGCCCGTGACGAAGGCGGTGTTGCGTTCCGATGCGGGCGGGACCGTGCCGGATGTTGTGGCGATGGGATCGCTGACGATGCAGGTCATCGACCGGCAGGGCCGACTGGCGATTCGCCTCAAGGACCAGAACAGCAAGGTTCGCCGGGAGTTCAGGGGACTGCGCTATTTCCCGATCAGTGCGCGGTATCGCATCGTGGCCCGCTTCATCGCTCATCCCCAGCCCGTGGCTCTCGTGGTGCCGAACGTGCTCGGCCTCTCGGAATCCCAGAGCAGCCCCGGCACGGCGCAGTTCGAGATCGACGGCAAGACGTTCCGCCTCGATCCCGTGATCGAGACNNGCCCCGCGATGGATTCGTGGTGCTGGATTTCAACAAGGCCTACAGCCCACCGTGCGCGTTCACGCCCTACGCCACCTGTCCGCTGCCGCCCGCGCAGAATCGCCTGGCGATCCCGATCGAGGCCGGCGAGATCTTCGAGGGGCACCACTGAACGTCCGCGACCGACGGCTCGTCCCCACGGTCACTGAACCAGGTACTTGATGTCATCCAGGCGGAGGTCGACGGCACAGGGACGCTGGGCGCCGCCATCCGGGGGCAACGGCACCGTGATTTGCCACTGCAGGCCGACGATCTCGGCGGCGTTGAATGGTCTTGGCGCGCCGGTGGTCAGATCGGCAAACGGGACCGTGACCGTGGCGGCGACCGTGGTCGTGGGGAGGTTCTTCTTCACGGGCAAATTGCAGCCCGAGACGCAGTCGCCGCCGATGTCGACGGCCTTGTCGGAATACGTTTGCGCTTGCAACTCCAGGGCGCACCCCCCGACGGTGCCTGCGATCGAAAACTGAACCGCGTTGTAGGACGCCGCGCTGGTACAGGCATCGAAAGAAAGGCCGAAACCCGCGTAGTTCGCGGCGGCAACCGCGGCGGTGAAGTGCAGGTTGCGCGCGCCGGTGTCGACGACCACGGTCGCCGTCGATCCGGTTCCGGCGTACGAGAAGAGCGCACCGGCGAGTGGTCCGCTGCCGCCAAACATCTGGGTTGCGGGGTTCCAATCTGCGAAGTCGGTGACGACGCCGTTGACCGGCGTGACCGGCGCGATGCAAGAAAACGGTGCGCCAGCCATCCCCGCCGCACCACCCGGGCCACCGCCACCCATCGCGCCGCCGCCATTGCCTATTCCACCTGCACCCCCGCCCGCACCAGCGTTTGCACCACCGCCGCCGCCACCTGCGCCGCCGGCGGCGCCACCGGAACCGGCGGACGCGCCTCCCGTATCCGTGCCCGCCGCGCCTGCGTCGCCCGCGCCTCCGGTTGCTCCCGCGCCGTCACCGCCACTCCCCATGTTCGCTCCCCCGCTACCGGGCAGCTCCGCTCCCCCGGTGCCGGCCGTGCCCAGGTCCCGGCCACCCCCATCTCTGTCCAGACGGGTGTAGGTGGCTGGCTTTCCGCAGGCACCAAGCCCACCCCACAAGACCAGGACCAGGGGGGCGACCATCACCGCGGACTGGGAACCCAAGCGGGGGGACGCCAGAGGCATCACTTGATCATGCACGACTTGCGCTGTTCGCGTCGCCCGATTTCGTCCACGCGCTGCGTCGAGGTGTGGGCCGATGTCAGTCTCGGGGCTTGCCCGACACGTGCGGATTTCCTGCGACATAGAACCGGAGCTTGCGCGGAGCCCATGCCGCCGCGTAGGCCACTCCGATGCGCGCCGACCGTTTCAGTCGCGGAGGTGACTCTCCATCGTCACCCAGGAAAAAACCGCCCGCGCACAGATCCAAACCATTGTGGGCACGGGTGATGGCGAACCCCGCGCACAGCTTGCCCGGTCCGGCCAGCGGTCGCTGACCCGGAGGAAATTCGAATCCACTCAGCGGCTCGGCGGCACGGATCAGAACGGCCCCCGCGGTGCCGTCCGTCTCGGTAACCACATTCATGCAGTGGTGCATTCCATAGACCAGATACACGTAGAGAAATCCGGGCGGACCGAACATGATCGCCGCGCGCGGGGTGGGTCCGCGTCGCGCGTGGGAAGCGGCGTCGCGTTCACCCAGATAGGCTTCTACTTCGACGATCCGGGCGATGCGCGTGGGAGCCCCCGGCCGGATCAATAGTTTGCCCGGCAGGTCGCGCGCCACCGCGATCGTGGGACGATCGTAAAACGCTCGCGCCAAGGGCGTCGGGGTTGGCGTCGGGGTCGGCGGCGATGCGTCGATGAGGTCGGATTGCGTTTTTCGAGGTCCGCTCACGGTGAATCGGGCAACAGCAGCCGGTTCCGATCCGTCCCCCGCAGCAGCGCCTCGAATCGTCCGTCCGTCTCCAGCGCGGCCAGCAAGTCAGCCGCCACCTTGCGATAGGTATCGCGGTCGATATCGCCGGCGATCAGCTTGTAGCGAAATAGCACGAACGCGGTCTGGGCCACATCCGACAAGCAGTACCGGCGCAGAGCGTCCATTTGGCCGTCGTGGAACAGCCCCTCCACCTGGGAACCGTCGACGCCAACTTTTCCGGGCAACCCGCACAGCCGCGCCGCCGCGTCGAGCGATGTCATGCGTGCGGCCCCGAAGTCGGCGATGAGGTCGCCCAGATCCAGGTGCCCTTCCTCGCTGAATCGGTATCGATATCCGTCGCCCCGGTAGTACCACGCGAAGTCGACCCCATGGCGCAAGGCGCGCAACGCCAAGACCGGCAGGTCGAATGACCGCCCGTTCCAGGTCACGATGCGGGGGTTGAACTTCGCGACAAAATCCGCGAAGTCGACCATCATCGCGGCCTCCGACTTGCCCTCGCCGATGACGCCGATGCGCTTGCAGTGCAGCTCTTCGTCCAGCCAGATGACGCCGATGACGATCGGGCGGCAGGCGTAAAGGGGAGGGAATGGCCGGTCGCTTCCCGGGGCGACGGGCGGCGGCGTATAGAGATCCGGGTCGGGGATCGTTTCAATGTCCAGAATCAGAGTCGAGCCCGGGCTGGCCATGGAGGTGGTTCATTGTACTCCGCCCGGTACTCCGCTTGGGTCGGGCTGCGGGATCTCTGGCCGGTAGCTCCCGGCACGTAACCGCGCCCCGCATCTTGCGGCGCCTCGTGTCCCCACGGTACATATGCGCGGACCATGCCTCACCGCCACCCCGTCGGCCGGCTGTTGTTCGCGCTCGCGATCGGGGTGTTGGCGCCGGTGATGGGTTGCGCGCACCCGCCGCCGGTCCAGCCCTGGCAGCGCGAATATCTGTCCAAGCGCGCCATGCGTTTCGACGTGGATCCCCTGGAGATGCGCTTTCGTCAGCACATGCTGGGTTCGCGCGAGGGATCGGACCTGGGATTCGGCCAGCCCGGCGGAGGCTGCGGCTGCAATTGACACGGACCGTGCGCGCGGCCGCCGGATTGGTCGCGGCCGTGATCGTAACCCTGGCGGTGCGCGATACCCGGGCGGAAAACCGGGTCACGTTGCGCGGCCAGTACTACCGCGAGCCGTCGACCCGCGTGATCCAGCCGGTCGTCGAGATGACGGCGGACCTGCCGGCCAAGCTGGACGTCTCGGCGCACTACCTGCTCGACGCGATCACCTCCGCCTCGGCCGCCTCGGGACCCACGGGCGACAACATCTTCACCGAATATCGCAACGAGGCCGGGATCAGCTTGGGCCGGACGTGGTCACGCCTCCGCGTGGCCGCCGCATACAAATACAGCGCTGAATCCGACTACTGGTCGCACACGGCGGCCCTGTCGGTGGCGGCGCGCTTGTGGGCAGACACGGCCACCTTAGCGCTATCGGGTGGGTTGGGTCTGGATCAGGTGGGCCGCCGCCCGCAAGGAAACGCGCCCGCCCCGATGGCGGCGCCCGGGGCTCCCTGCGCGCCCAATGCCCTCAATACGTGTCCGCTGAATACGGTGTTCGGAGGGGTCGGGTACAGCCAAGTCTTGTCGCCGACCCTCCTGGTGCAAGGCGGATACGAAGTCGTGGTCATGAACGGCTACCTCGCCAGCCCCTACCGGGCGGTGTCCCCGTTCGGCACCGAGAAGGTTCCGGACAACCGCATTCGGCAGGCGCTATCGGTGCGCTCCGCCGGGTACTTGCCCCGCACTCGCACGGGCGTTCAATTGCAATACCGCTACTACTGGGATCTCAAGTGGGATCAATCGGACCCCTTGTTGGTGGCGCGATCGGCGCTCAAGAGCAACCCGGACAATCCCTGGGAAGTGCGCAGCCACACCATCGAGGCGCGCATATTTCAGGGCGTCGGTCGCGACCTCGAGTTCCGGGTGACCGGGCGTTACTATTCACAGGGACCGGCCAATTTTTGGTGCGATCAAGGGCTGAGCCCCGGCTGCTACACCGGGGCGCAGCTCTACACCAGCGACCCCAAGCTGCAGCCCGTGCGGACGGCTTTCGTCGAGGGCAAGGTCTACTGGGACGCCACGCGCTGGCGTGGTCATGCGTTTGTCGGCTGGTTCGCGGAAGGTACATTCGAGCTGTCGTACGGTCTGTTCATCCAGAACACGACATTCGGTGATGCACACGTGCTGCAGACCGGCTATTCCATTCCGTTCTAGGTTCCCGTGACCATTCGAGTGGGGCCGCGAGGGCGAAGGGACCATGCTTGCGCTAGGCTATGGCCATGGTGGAACCCGCCGGGCCCGCACCGGACGGCGCAGGTGACAAGGACTCCCCTGGCACGGCGCCCTTGCGTCACCTGCGCGCGGCCCAACTTCGGGCGCGCGTGGTGCGGAGCGGCCTGGTCAAGCTGGCCTTCGGCACGGTTTTCTTGGTGGGCGCGTTGGCCCACGCGCTGTCACCCGAGCGTCACGGACAGTCCAGCTTGTTCTGGATTACCCTGCTTTCGCTGATGTCCACGATCAACGTCGGGTTGGGTTTGCGGGCGCTCGCGCGGGCGCGGCGCTTGCCGGCCGGGTCCTGGGCCCCCATCGCCGCGGCCTGGGGGGGCTTGGCTGTGGCGTTGCTGGGGTTGCTGCTGCGGCGATGACGACGGCTCCGATTCCGCCATCGCGGCCGGACGCCGAAAAGCCGGTCGAAAAGCCGGTCGAAAAGCCGCTCAACGATCGGCCGGTGGTCTTGATCACCGGAGCCTCGTCGGGCGTTGGCCATGCCGCCGCCCGTCGATTCGCAGCGCGCGGCTGGCGCGTGTTTGCCAGCATGCGGCGGCCCGAAAGAAGCGAGGCTCTGCGCGCCGAAGCGGACGAGCGCCGGTGGACCCTGCAAACTCCCCAGCTGGACGTGACCGACGATCTGTCGGTCACGCGCGCGATCGGCGCGATGCTGCAGGAGACGCGCGGGCGCATCGATCTGCTCGTGAACAATGCGGCCTACTACGCGTTCGGCGCCCTCGAAGAGACGACCCCCGACGAACTGCGTGCCCAGATGGAGACCAACTTGATCGGGGTGCATCGGGTGACCCGCGCGGTGCTACCCGCGATGCGGGAGCGGCGGGCGGGTCGTATCCTCGTTGTCGGCTCCGTGTCGGGTTTGGTCGTCCTGCCGGCGGTCGGCCCCTACCACACGTCCAAGTGGGCGATCGAAGCGTGGACCGAAACTCTGCGGTACGAAGTGAGCGCGTGGGGTATCGGGGTCGTGTTGATCGAGCCAGGGCCCTTCAAGACCGCCCTTCACGACAATGAGGTGAAGGCGCGCGCCGCGCAGGCCGCGGACTCCCCCTATGCGGGCTTGCTCGCGGCCTACGAGCGCCAGGCCAAGAGCTTGCGCCGGGCGGAGTTGCCCGCGTTGATCAACGTCATCGAACGGGCCGCAACCGCGCGCCGTCCGCCGTTGCGGTGGCCGGTTGGGCCGAACGCCTTTTCGGCGGCCTACCTGAGACGGTTCGTTCCCGACCGCTTGTACGAGCTCGTTGTGCGTTTCGTTTTTCGCAGCCGCTCCCGCTGACCCCACGCTCATCCGGTGGTGGCTTCGGCGCTCCCAGGGCGTCTCGAGGCGACCGGAGGCACTTCCGTGGCTATACTTCGCCACAAGTTGTCTGTGGAGATGCTTTCACCCCGGGAGGTGGACCGGGTCCTTCGGCGCGCGGCCGAGATCGACAGTATTCCCGGGGACATGGCGCGCGGGATGAACCAAAGCCCGACCCCGGACCTCGAGCCCGGCATGACCGCGGACGAAGTCGTTCGGATGGGAGTGGAGGCGGGCCTGCGGCAGGATGCCGTGCTGGCCGCCTTGGTCGAAGTACGGCGAGGCGCCTTATTCGAGCCCGAGGCCGGTCCCCTCGCGCGCGCGTTGGGTCCGAGCCGCATCGTCGTCATGCGCGTGGTGCCAGGTCCTCCCGATCCCGTGCGCCGTGCGGTGGACCGGTTTCTGCGTGAGCAACTGATGACGGTGCGGCGACACCACGGGGATCGCGTGGAGTGGGAGCGGGCCCAGGGCGTCTGGCCGGGCCTGCTGCGCTCGCTCGACTTTTCGAAACG
>PMNO01000195.1:0-1129 GCA_003161835.1 Myxococcales bacterium
ACCGCGGGCAACACGTAGTGGTGGAACTTCGTCATCGACACCGACACCAGCGCGTAGGCCGCGACGAACCAGATCGCGCCCAGCCAGAAGATCCCCTGAGCACGCGCCTCGGCCGGCGTGGGCGCCTGCGCCCGGCGGCGGATCACGGCCCAGACCAGCGCCCCGGGAGCCACCGCCACCCAGGGCCACACCGCGTAGCCCAGCTCGCGTACGAAATATTCGAACGTCCCGCGATCGCCATGACGCCCGAGCACCATGCGCCGCCAGTGATTGTCACCAAAGAGCTCGTTCCAGAACGCCCACCCGTGGCGGATGATCATCGCGTGATGCCACGGCACCGCGACGACCAGGCAACCGATGAGCGACACCACCACGCCCCAGATCAGCTGCGCCCGCCTCAGCCGATGCCAGTTCCAGGTGAACCCCAGGTAGGCGATGAAGACAATCAAGGGCAGGCCCAGGCCCGCCAGCCCCTTGGCCAGCACCGCCAGTCCACACAAAATCGCGGCGATGTACAGGTACAGGGGCGCCTTGTAGCGGGTGCGCGCCGCCAGAAAGATGAATGCGGCGAAGCCCAGGTAGTAGGGAATCATCGCCACCGCGCCGTACATCCGCAGAGTCCCGTCGCGCCAGGGGATCTCGATCTTCAGTTGCACCGAGTCGATGANNAACGCCATGTCGGTCATCGCCTGACGCGCGACCAGGCTGTACATGGGCGATGTCGCGACCACCGCCGCGCTCAACAGTCCGGCCCGCCGGCTCACGAAGCGCGCCGTCACCAGGTACACGGCCAGAATTCCCAGCACGCCCATCAAGCAAAACGGCGTTCGCACCGCCCATTCGGCGCGTGAACCAATGGCCATCTCATCGGGTGGGCCGCCGCGCGCTCCGATACCCGCCAGATGCATCCCGAGGCTCATCAGCCAGAATGACAGAACCGGCTTCGACCAGAACACNNGGGATGTACAAGATCAACCCGCAGGCAATCACGAAAAACGCCATTTGCCGATCGCTCAGCCGATCCAGCCAGGAGGGGCGTCCCGCGATGCTTGTCATGAAGGGCACGCATCCTACACGACGCCGCCGGTCGTGCACTAAGGTACGCTCTGGGCATGCCGGTCTCGCGACA
>PMNO01000195.1:1236-3448 GCA_003161835.1 Myxococcales bacterium
CACCTATCGCATCGTCGGGCAGGACGAGACCGACGGCGCGGCCGGCGATATCTCCTGGAAATCGCCGGTCGGCCGATCGCTGCTCGGCAAGACGGTGGGCGACGACGTGGTCGTTCGCTGGCACGCGGGCACGCGCCGCCTGACCATCGCCGAGATTCAGTATCCCGACTCAGTTTTTCGAGGATGAGCCACCGTTTTTCGCGGTTCGGGGCGGGTTCGGGGCCGGGCACAGGCCGCGACCAGTGCCCCGCGGAGGCGCCAATGTTGGCCCGGGCCCGCATCTGACGCGGCCGAGGCCTCGCCCTCCTAGGCGTCCCTCCGCTGGCACGATTTCTGCGATGTGGTCCATCCGGTGTCTCTTTGCCGCGGAGGATCCCCATGAGCCAGAACCGCCCTACCTCTCCCTTCCCTCGCCTTTCGCAGTGGCGCCTGTTAGCCCTGGTTTTGGCCGCCTCCGGGGCCGCCGCCACCGGTTGCAATAGCTCGGGCACGTCGCACCCCGCAGATCAACATCCTGGGCAAACCGACTTCGAAAGCGAGCCAGGTTCGGGCACCCAGGGGAAGGCAGGGCCAGGTCAGAGCGTCGGAGTCGGGGCGCCCGCCGCCGTCCCGGGCGCCACCGTCTCGGGGACCNNGACATCTACCGCATCGATCAAAACCGCCTGTTCTACCTGAACACCTACCGCGGCTTTCTGATCTACGACATCAACGATCCCAAGAATCCGCGCCAGGTCTCGCGCTTGCCAGTCTACGGGTACCCCATCGAGATGTTTGTCCAGGGCAACACCGTGTACGCGCTGCTCAGCGACGTGCTGTACATGACGCAAGCGCAAGGCAAGGTGCAGTTCGAGAGGCACAACGTTTCGCAGCTTGTGGCCATTGACATCACCGACATCGCGAACCCNNTACGTCGTGTCGTACATTCCCCAGGCCTACTACTGGGGCTGGCGCTACGAGCTGCCGAGCGACCCACAAAAGGAGCAGGCGTGGGTCTATTCATTCAACGTCAGCGATCCCAGCAACGTCCAGCTCGTCCAGACGCTGAAGATATTCGAGGGCGGCAGCCTGTCCGACTCCGATCCCGTGACGGGTGGCCAGGTCACCCGATACTTCAACGACGTGGCCCTGTCGGCGACCAGCAACGCGCTGATGGTGGTCGAGAACTGGAGCCTTTCCAGCTGGTCGCCGGGAAACACCAAGCCCGCCGGCGGCTACACCTGTGGCAGCTACGCCGGCGATCAGCGTGCCATCGTGTCGTTGATCGACATCAGCGATCCTGCGGGCGCCATCCGCCTGCACGCGCACTTTCAGACCCGAGGCTCGCTCGGCGATCAGTTCAAGCAAACCTACGTCTACGACGACGCCACGAGCACCGGCACCTACTACGGGATCTTCGCGCGGCAAGCGTGGGCCTCGACCGGCTGCACCGGGCAGTCGTTCATCCAGAACACGTTCGAATCCTGGGATGTCACCAACGGCGGCCTCCCCGCCCGGCTCAGCAGCCTGGCGTTTGGCAAGCCCGACGAGACCGTTCGCGGCACGGCCTACGATGTCGATCGCAAGGTCGCCTACGCGATCACCGCCAAACAGATCGATCCGCTCTACGCCCTCAGCTTCGCGGATCGAACCCAGCTGAGCATCCGCTCGGCCATCGATGGCCTGAGCGGCGACATGAGCCTGTTCCGATTGGTGGAAGGCAACAAGTTCCTGGTTGGAATCGGAACCGACACCAGCGAAACCTGTTCGGGCACACAGGGTGCGGAGACCCGCCGGAACATCGGAATCGCCGTGAGCCTGATCGACGTGCGNNTCGCCCATCACCTGGAACCTGGATCAGGCGCACAAGATGATCGGGCTGCAAACCGACGGGACCACCAATGTCGTCACGGTGCCGGTTTCGTATTCGAAGCGGCTAACCAACAACGCGGACGCCTGGTGGTGGTATCGCTCGGAGACCGCGGTGGGCATCATGTCGTGGGACATCAGCCAGTACGATCCCGCCAAACCCGCCGCGAACCAGACCGTGATCAAGAATTTCGGCACCTATGTGCACCCCAACGGCGAGGTGCGGCGCTCCATCGTCTTCACCCATCAGGAGGCCACGCCACGCCGCATGATGATCAACCTGTCCGACACCCACATCTCGATCGCCGACATCCAGGATCTGACAAATCCGGTGATCCAGTCGGTGGTCGAGGTGGCGCCCTACGTG
>PMNO01000377.1 GCA_003161835.1 Myxococcales bacterium
CCCATCGCGGGGGGCGCGGGACCCTCCCAGGGTCCCGATCAAAACGACGGGACCGCCAGTCCGTCGGCGTCGTGGATGGCGGGGCGTTTGGGGCGGGCTGGTCGTGCTGGAGCGGGCTTCGGACGCTTGTCCTTCTCCAGGGGCGCCTCGCGTTCGAGCGCCAGGTGCACGACCTGATCATGGGAAAGCGTCACGCTGATCGCGCGCTCCTTGTGATTGTCGGCCCGCAGGAGATAGTCGGCGGTTTCGCTGCTTCGGGTGAGGTTCAGCTCGAGCGGGACGGCGCCCAGGTCCTCGGCTTCGGTCTTGCCTTCGACCTTGCGAAAGACATGCGCGTCGGCGGGCTCGGCTTCAAATCTGACCTTCACGGTCGCGGGCGCGGGCGTCGACGAAGGCGGCGGCGCCACCGGGGATTCCACCCGGGGCGGGGCGCTGATCGCGGCCGTCGGTGAAGGCGGCGCTTGGCCCTTGCGAAATACGACGAAGCCTGCCGCCACCGCGACGATCGCGACCGCGATGCCGATCAGCGGACCTCTGCGGCTGTGGGGCGGGAATCCGTCGATGTCGCCTTCTCGTTCCGAGACCATCGAGGACAGCGTGGTCTGCTCGGGAGGAAGGCCTCCAATCGCTCCGGCCCGATTCGCTTGCAGGGTGGTGGGTTGCTGCCCCGCGAGGCGACGGGGACGCGCGTCGGCGGAGGCGGGCGCCTCGTCGGTGTCCTGGCCGTTCAAAGCATCCCGAAACGCCTTCATATTCGGGAAGCGGTCGTCCAGGTCCTTGGACAAGGCGCGTGCGACGGCGCGCACGATGTACGGTGGAGCTTGGGGCGCGAACTCGGTCAGGGAGGGGGCCGGTTCCAGCATGTGCTTGGCGAACAATTCGCCGACGCCTTCGGCCACGAAGGGAGGTCGCCCCGAAATCATCTCGAAGAGAATCACGGCCAGCGAATAGATGTCAGTGCGGTGATCCAGCTTTCCCGAACCGCGGCACTGTTCGGGGGACATATACAGGGGAGTGCCCATGAGCGATCCGGTCCTGGTCTTGACCGAATGTCCGCCCGACTGGGCGGTGTCCCATCCGCTGCTCATCTTGGCCACGCCGAAATCCAGGATCTTGACGATCTGCCGCCCGCCATGCGCGAGAAGGTAGACATTGTGTGGCTTCAGATCGCGGTGCACGATCCGCTTGTCGTGGGCGGCCTGTAGCGCGTCGCAAATCTGCGAGACGATGGTGACGGCCTCGGCCGGCGGTACGGGGCCGCGCGCGATGCGTTCGGCAAGGGACTCGCCCGACAGGTACTCCATGATGAAATACGGCTGCCCGTCCGTCGTCTGTCCGAAATCCAGAATCTCGACGATGTTCGGATGCGCGATCAGGTGAATCGCGCGGGCCTCGTTGAAGAAACGAGAGACCGTCTCGGAATCCTTGGCGAAGGACGTGTGGAGGAGCTTGATGGCGACCTTGCGCCCGATGACCGGATGCTCGGCCAGATACACCACGCCCATCCCGCCCTCGCCGATCTGCTGGACGACCTTGTAGTTCCCGATGGTTTGGCCGGCGAGGCTCACGTTGTCCAAGAATGATCCAAGAGTGATCCTAGAAATCGAACTCGGCCACAATTCCACCACTTGACGCGGCGGCGGTGGGGAAAATTCGCAACCCGCGACGCGCCTCCCGGTGGGCGTGCTCTTCGTCGGAATCGATGTATCCCTTGTAGAAGAGATAGCCTGACGTGACCCCGAGCACCGATCCGACACCAATGCAGATCCACTGCAGGGTTTGGTTGCGGTTGCCGTCGTCGTTTAGCGCGCTGACCTTACTCTTTTCGGCGGTGGTTAGAGCCGGGCGGATGACACCCTTGGAATCGCACAGCTGATTTCCCATGCAGGGAAACCGCCGGTAGGGATCCAGCTTCTTGTTGACGTCGGCAACATCCAAGCCGAACTTCACCGCGGCTCCCGCGCTGATGAGGCCACCCGCCAGGGTGACCCAGAATCCGGTACGGTATCCGTTTTGTTCGCCCCCCGATTGCGCATCGGCGGCCAAACCGGGGGCGCGTTGAACCACTTCGACGGCCGGAGCTGGCGGCCGGGGAGGGCCGTCCCCGAGCGCCACCGGCGGGGTGGCGGGCGGTGGCGATAGGGTCAGGTTGACCGGAACGGTCTGTCCAGCCCCAACCATGAATTGCTGCTTTCCGGCGGCGTACCCTGCCTTGGACACCACCAGATCATGCCGGCCGGGCGCGACATCGGCGATCGTGAGCGGCTGCTCCCCGGTCGCGCCCACCGGAACCCCGTCCAGCGAGACGACCGCGCCATTGACATTGGACGTGACCTGAATGGTCCCGGCATCCACCGGTCGACCGGTGAGCTTGGCCAGCCAGCGCGCCGAAGCGGCCTTGATGCCGGCCACGTCGGCGTTTCTCTTGGGTAAGGTCTCGGTCAACCAGAAATCGACCTTCGCCCGGCGAACGTCCAGCATCTTGAGCCAGATCGCATAGTCGTCGCCCACCTTCTTCACGCTCCCGTAAATCAACCTCTCGGCGTCCAAGCTCTTGCCGGCCTGAGCCATGCACGTAGCGGCCTCGTCCGCGCACGCGAACACCAGCTTCACTTCCACGAGATCCTTGCCCGACACCAACTGCAGGTCCCGGGTCGCGGAGACCCTTTGGCGCAATTGATCGGACATCTCGTCCGTCAGGGTGGCGGGGACGTCAATGCCTTCCAGGCCGAGAACGGCCGTGGACGATACTTCAGCTTGAGCACGGACGGACCGGGGATGAAGGACCCCGAGCGCCAGCGCAATCAGGCTAGGAACAAGCCAGTGCAGGCGCATGAGAAGCCGAATGTTTCCGCAGGGAACCGCCCCTGTCAAACGCCGACCCACACCCGGGCCGGTCCGGCGGAGCCGGATAACGCACCGCTCATCCTCCCGCTGCCCGAACCTGGGCGATCGCCTCCCGGTAGCGGCACCCGCTCGGTCCGCCAATTTTCCAACTGACCCCAGGCGACATGCTAGCGTCAGTATCGTGCGGCTCGGGGTGTCGGCAAAGATCTTCCTAGCCTACACGGTCCTGCTGATCGCGTTCGCGGGAAATGCGTCGTTCACGATCTTCACCGTTCATCGCGCGCGCCAAGGGGTCGTAGCGAATCAGGCGTACATGGATCTGCAGGGTTCGGTGGACGCCGCGTGGAAGTCCCTGAACGATTTCGCCGGCGCGCTGGGCCGAAATCTGCGCAAGGAACCCAATTTGGCGCTGGCGGTGCGCATGGCGCGCAAGCATCTGGACGACGGGTTGGGCGCCATCGATCGGTACCTGGATCGGGAGCCCGGGAGCTTCAGGCGTCCGGATTTCGAATTCCAGCGCCGTCAGATCGAGACCTTCAAGGTTGATCTGGATCGCCTGGTGGCCGACCTGGGCAATCCCGAGGCGGCGGCCACCGACGAGGCCTGGCGGGACTTTGAAAGTCGGTTCGCCAATCTCACCCGTGGGATCAATCGCATGCGCAGGCCTTTGCGGGGCGAAAGCGCGCAAATTGCCCAGCGCCTTGCCGAGGACGAGGAGAACGCGCTACAGATCGCGCTCGGCGCCGGGGGATTGGGGCTGTTGATCGCGGCGCTCGCGGCCGGATTCATGTGGCGCACCCTGAGGCCACTGGGCGTGCTCCGGGCCCGGGCCCGCGAGATTGCGGGGGGCGAATACGCCCGACGGACCGGGGTACGCTCCCGTGACGAAATTGGTGATCTGGCGCGCGAGCTGGACGCGATGGCCGCCGCGCTGGAGGAACGTGAGCAACGACTGATTCGATCGGAGCGGCTGGCCACAGTGGGGCGGATGGCGGCGCAGATCACCCACGAAGTGCGCAATCCCTTGGCCTCGATCGGTTTGTACGTCGAGCTTCTGGGTGACGAGTTCGTCGACCGCCCCGAGGCGCGACGCCTGGTGAACGCGATCACGAGCGAAGTCGATCGTCTGACAGAGATCACGGAGACCTATCTTCGGTTCGCGCGTTTGCCGCGTCCGAAACTGGAGCGCGAGGACCTCCCCGCGGTGGTGGCGTCGGTCGCGGAATTCGCGCGCGCGGAATTGTTGCAGGCTGGCATCGTCCTGGACAGCGATCTGGATGCAGACATCGAGGTGGCCGCGGACGAGAGCCAGCTGCGGCAGGCGTTGCTCAACCTGTTCCGAAACGCACGTGAGGCCATGGATTCCGGGGGGCGGCTGACGGTGAGGGTCGCCAAGCGCGTCGATGGGATGGCCGAGATCGAGATCGGTGATACAGGTCCGGGGATCGCCGTCGAACACCTGTCGAAGATCTTCGATCCCTTCTTTTCGACCAAGGCCAAGGGCACCGGACTGGGACTGGCGCTGGTCCAGCAGATCGCCGTCGAACATGGGGGCCGGGTGGAGGTCGCCAGCGCGACCTCCGCCGGCGGCACGATTTTTCGATTCCTGCTCCCGCTGTGGCGCGAGCCAGCGCACGCCGACCTGCCGGGCGCGGCGCTCACGCGGCCGGCCTTGTCCGCGGGGTCGAACGCGTCCCCTGCGATCACGGCGACGGAAGACGCGACGGCAGCACCGGTGGGAGGAGCTGGTGGGGCGGGGATTGTTCCGGCGGACTTCCGCGCGTGAGCTGGATTTCGTGCAACATCCGACGAATCTCTGCCGCCTCTTCGGGCGCAGCTCCCAAGGCGAGGGCGCGTTCCAACGCGCCGACAGCCTCCGCGGGTTTTCCCTTTTGGGCCAGCGCTCGTCCGAGGGCGGCATGCAATGCGGGCATTCCGGGGCGGATGAAGATGGCCAGCGGCGCCGCCTCGAGCACTTGAGCGATCTGTCCGCGCCGCGCCAACCCCAGGACCAATTCCGTGGCCAGGTCCGCGTGTAAGGGCTCGAGCCGCAACGTGGAGGCGATGGCCCGCAAGCGATCTTCGTAGCGGCTACCGCGCCAATAAGGATCACCGAGGACTTCGACCAGCAACCCGGTGGCCTCGGCGCTGCCGGGATCGAACACGATGGCCCGCCGCAGGTGGTTCTCCGCGGCGACGGGATCGCCACGGTGGATCTCGGCCAGCGCCAGCCGCACCCGGACATCGTAACCGTCCGCGCCGCTCGCGTCCGCGGTACCCGGGTTGTCGCCGTGGCTGGTGCCATCACCGTCGCCCGTTCGGCCGGCAAGGGCCAGTATTCTCAAGAAGGCGCCGCGCGCATCGTCCGCGTCGCGCAGCGCGAGGGCGATCTCGCCCCTCAAGAACAACACCGAGCGCCGGTCGGCTCCGCCGGTGATCGCAACCGCGCGTGCGTGGGCGCGTCTGGCAGCCTCGGTGTGGCCGAGGCGCAATTCGGCCAGCCCGGCCTTTGCTTGTCCGTCGGCGCGTTCCTCGGGGGACAATGCGCCGCTGCCCGCGGGGGCATCGACGGCCTGTTCGTCAGCATCCCGTGGCAGCCGCAGCGTCTCGGCGGGGAGATACTGCCGATCAAAGCCGGCGTTGCGGGCCGCAAGATCCGCCCGAAATCCGCGCTCCAACGTGGAGGCGGGGACGTTCATCGCTTCCGCGACGACCTCCAATCCCCGCGCTCCAGTTCCGAAACGGAGGAGCGCGCCGCGGATCCGAGCGAAACCGAACGTTCGATCCAGATAGTCCAGAGCCGCCGCCGCTTCGGCGTAGGCGCGCGTCGTCTCCTCGGCGTCGCGGGCACGCACAAATGCGTTCGATAGCGCCGCGAGCGACGCCAGCTCGCCGCGGGTCGCCGCGCCCCACAGGCTGCGCTCCGCGTGCCGGGTCCACTCGGGCCGCGCGCGCATCGTTTCCAGCTCCGCCAGGCCCTCGGTAAACCAGAGCGGGCCCCGCGATCGGGACAATTCGATAGCGAAGACGTGGGCCAACTCGTGCGCCAGCACCATGCCCCAATTCATCGCGCCGTTGGTTGGTGACTGAGACGCAATCACGCGCCCAAAGCACACCGCCTCGACCGCGATGCCCGGCAGACCAACAGAGCGAATCGCGAACTGCCGCGGATCGGCGTAGAGCTCGAAGACGATGGGTCCCTTCGGGTCGAAGCCGTATTTCGCCGCGTACCGGACGTAGGTCTCCTCCAGGTAAGGCGCCACCACGCGTTCGATCGCGACGCGGGCGTCCGGATCGATGCGGAAGGAAAGGTGCTTGGTCGAGACGGTCTGCATGCGCGGGATGACGTTTTCGTAGAGTTCGAGGAGGTTGTAGGTCCGGGCGTCGTAGGGGTCGCGTTTCCAGGCGCGGCGCAGGGCTTCAACGCCGGCGGTCTCGTCCCCGAGGCGCAGGAGTGTGGTGCCGAGGACGGATTGACAGTGCGAATTCTCCGGATCGACAGCCCCACATTCCTCCGCGACGGCACGTGCGTCGTCGGTCCGCCGGTGCCGGAGCAGGAGTTCGGCGGCCTCGGCAAGGAAGGCGCCGTCCGCGGGATGCACGATGGCGTGCGCGTCGCGCTCGCGTCGATAGCCGTCCAGATCGTCGAGCAAGCGCGCGCGGGCCGCAGATAACCAGGCCGCGGTCGGCTCG
>PMNO01000532.1 GCA_003161835.1 Myxococcales bacterium
GGAACGATGATCGAGATCCCGCGTGCGGCATTGACGGCCGACAAGATCGCCGAGACCGCCGAGTTCTTCTCGTTTGGGACCAACGATCTCACCCAGATGACCTTCGGGCTCTCGCGCGACGACGTCCCGCGCGTGCTGTCCGACTACATCCGCCAGGACATCTACGATGTCGATCCCTTCGTCAGCATCGACCGCGAGGGCGTGGGCGCCCTCATGAAGCTGGCGGTGGCGGGTGGCCGGGCCACCAAGCCCAAGCTGAAGCTGGGCATCTGTGGCGAGCACGGAGGCGAGCCGGCGTCTGTCATGTATTGCCACGAAATTGGGCTCGACTACGTGTCGTGTTCGCCTTACCGCCTCCCCATCGCACGGTTGGCGGCGGCGCAGGCCGCGTTGAAGGCATCCTGAACCCCGCCCCAACAGTCCGAATCTCCATGAGGTCATTGTGGTGAGCGACCGCCGCCCGCGTCGGTACGTGCGGGATGCCGGTTTGCTTGCCATGATGGCCACCGCCGTCCTGGGGGGCGGCGTCACGTTCGGCGGGTGCAGCCTGCACCAAGACGGGGTTCGCCCGCCGGACAACCGCATCTTTTTCCCGGGTGGGGCGACCATCGAGGGCGCCGGTCCGGGCCTGGGTCGCTGGCTATACGTCGTCAACTCGAATTCTGACCTGCGCTACAACGCCGGCACGATCGTGGCGGTGGATCTCATCGCCGCCCGCAACGACTACCAGGCCGTGGGAGCGGACGGTCTGACCGCGTGGGGCATCTGTAGCAACCCGGATACCCGCTATGTGCCGCCGGCCAATGTCGCCGAGGCCGAACGATGCTGTTGGGACATCCTCGACCAAAACATCCTGAATTGCGATGAACAAAAGTACATTCGCCGCGAGCGCAGCGTGCGCATTGGCAGTTTCGGGGGGCGTCCGGTGACGCAACAATTGCATCGCGCCTCCGGGGGTGAGCGGCTGTTTGTGCCGGTGCGCGGGGATGTCGCGATCGATATGATCGAGGTCGGCGCCACGGCCGATGACGTGACGTTCCTGTGCACAGGAGCCCGCGCGAACCCGGACAATCCCCCAGCGCGGTTCGCGATTTGTGACCCCAACTGGCGTATCACGCGCCGGGACGATCCGCTCAACACGACGAGCACGGTCAACATCCCCGACGACCAGGTCCTCCGCCTGCCCGACGAGCCCTACGCTCTGGCGGTCGACGATGCTTTGGAGCTGCTCTACGTGGGGCACTTGCGGGGCGGCAGCGTATCTCTCATCAACCTCGGCTCGGGTATCGGCGAGAAGGCCCCCGAGCTCCTCAACGTTTACGCCGGGCTGGTTCCCCCGGACGCCAATGGCTCGCAGGGCGTTACCAGCCTCACCATCAGGGAAAAAACCGGGTGTTCCGGGCCGGTCTACGTGTCGTCCCGCTACAGTCCGGTCGTTGGTTCCTTTGTGATTGCGGGCCTGGACAACAGCTCGTGCAACCCCGGCAACCCGAACGGTCCACCGGGCGACCGCAGTATTGCGATTGTAGGAACGGGACAGATCATGTCGACGGGCCTGTCGGGCTCCGAAACCCGCGGCATCGAATTTGTCAGCGCTGGCCAGGACGCCGCGGGACAGNNGCCACTCAGGTGCCGTTCGCGACCATCGAGGTCTGTCAGAGCCCCACCAATCTCGTCAAGCAGACGGACGCCGCCGGCAGGACCGTCGCCTTGTTCGTGACGTGCTTCGACGCGGGCGAGGTGTACGTGATCGATCCGTGGACGCCGCGCGTGAGGACCGTCATTCCCATCGGTCGCGGCCCGGTTGCGACCGTCCTGCCTCCGGCGGGGGCGGCTCCCAGCGAGGCGACCCGAGCGTATGTCGTGGGGTTCGGGGCCAACAATGTGGCCGTCGTCGACCTCGATCCGAACAGCCGCACGCAGTATCGGGTCATTCAGCGCATCGGTTTTCCCAGCCCCACCCCGCGCGAGGTTGGGCCCCAGTGAATCATCGCCTCCTGACGCGCGCCACGCGTTTCCGATCCATGGTCATCCTGGCGTCCTTCACGTCACTTTGCGCGGCGTGCAGCCAAACGCCGGTGGTGTTGCCGTCCCGCGATCTCGATCGTCCCACGGACATGACCTTCGCCTGCCTGGGGGTCACGAGGAGCGACGGCAAGGTCACCGCGATCAGTGGTCAACCGATGGGCAAGTGCCATCCGTCCGGCCGTGAGGATCCCAAACCGGGGACCATCGACCCAAACGGGGGCCAGTATCGCACCTATTCGTTCGTCACCAACGCCGATCGGGGCGACCTGTCGGTGATCGACATGAGCTATTGCCGCCCCCAGGATTCGGCCTGTCATCCACCGGGGGCACGCCTGGTTGATCTGGATCCGACCTCCTTCGGATTCGGGGCCGCGCCGCTCGGTGAATTGCCCGAGGGCCTCGTTGCCAGTCAGGATGGCTGCCGGTTGTTGGCGGCGAATCGGGGGTCGTGCGACCTGTCCCTGGTCGATCCGGCCGCGCTCCTGACCAGGACGCTCGATCCCGGGAACGATCTGGCGACCCCGCCGAGCCTCCGAGGGGCGGTGACGACGATTGTGCCGCTCACGGAGACGGACCGGTTGCACGTGGCGCCCGGCGAGATCGCGTTCGTTCCCCAGCAGACCGCGCTGCTCGGGGACGCGGCGCCGGTCTGCGATTCGACGATGCCGGGTACCCTGGCTCCCCCGGTGGGGGATGCGGCGCCCGGCGATGGCCAAAGGGTGCCCTGGCGCGCGGTAGCCACTTTTCCGTCGTGCGATCTGGTCGCGCTGGTCGAATTGCCGAGCGGCATGATCCTGGACTCGTACCAGATCGTGATGACCAGCGACGCCCAGGCCAATCCCTTTGTGCACACCGGTCGCAATCCCGTTTGTCCCGCGACCGACTGTCCCTTCCAGGCCGGCGGGCCCACGGCGCCTCTCGGTATCTCGGCGCTGGCCATGCATCCGGAGGGCACGCGGATCTATGTGGGAGGGACGAACACGCCCAAGGTCTACGTCCTGGACATCGCGGGTCCCGCCTTCGTGGAGCCCACGCTTCCCACCGCACACGTCGTCGAGTTGAGCGACGGAGCCAGGGGAATCGAGCGCCTACGGCTTTCGGTCGATCCCTATGCGGCCTCGAAGGGCTTCGACGCGCACCAAGCTGGGGATCTGACGGCCGCCGCCCGACCCGAGTACGGGCGTTTCGTGGCGGGACGTCACGACGACCAACCCGCGGACCCGCTCGAGTTTCTTTACGTGATAGCCAAGGACGGCAGCCTTCGGGTGGCGGATGTGGCGGGCGCGGTTCCGGTCGAGTGTGATCTGGGGATCGACCCTCTGGATCCCCTGGCCCTGGCGACGCCACCCGATCCAGACGACGCGGTCCGAAAAGCCTGTTTCGCCTACAAGGCGCCCAACGGACCGCGGCGGCTGCTCTCGGCGGGCATCCCTGGGCACCGCTTTCCTAGCCCGCCCCAGGACATCGCGTTCGCCAACTATCGCACGCCGCCCACGAGCACGCCCTCGGCCCCGACGGTGGACGAACAGCTCATGAGCGGCGCGTTTGCCTTCGTGATGACCAACGCGGGAGCGGTCTATGTTCTGAACATCGATCCGGAGCTCCGAAGGACCAAACAGGTCTGGAGAGACGAGCAGGGCGCGCTTCATTCAAATTGCGCGGTCAAGTTGCCGAACAGCACCTGCGATCCGTCCCAGGACGATACCGAGGTCGCCGAATCCCCCCGGCCGCTCACCCACAGCTTTCGAGATTTCAATGTCGTGACCTACTCGACATCGCTGGGCTCGCAAATCGGCCCGCCCCGTGTCGACACGGCCCCCAACATGCCGGTCGAGGGACCGACGTTGCGTGCCTTCATACCAACGGAAAGTCGCATCGATGCGCGGCTGGTTCCCCCCGGGATTGCCACCGGCCTGGCCACTTACGCCTACTTCCCCAACCGCGCGACGGTGCATCCGCAGACCTGGCGCATCGAATGGGAGGGTGACGTCTCGGGTGTGCGGCTGACGGGCAGTATCGTCGATCCTCTGTCGTCCGATGCGACGCTGTCCACCACGATCATGGATGGCGGATCGGGCTTCTGTGGGCTGGGCGGCGCGCCGGGGGACGTCATGACCCTGGTCGGCTGCGACACCGACAGCGGATGTCCCGTCGGGAACCTGTGCGTGCACGGTCAACAGGTTCTCCCGGCGGTGGACGGGCGTTCCATTCAGGGCATGTGCCTGCCGCGCAGCATGACGAACCACGAAATTTGCGAGCCGATGCTGAAGACCTTTCGCCGGTATGAGATCGTGAGCGGACCTACGGCCTCGACGACGACCGTGGTGCCGCGACGGGCCGAGATCCCCAGGCCCGCCTACACGAACGCCCAGGGCGAACGCGCTTCTTGTGATCCAGCCCACGTCGACCCGGATGGTCGTTTCCTGGACTGCGTCTTCCCCACGAGCCAAAGCTTCGACAAATTCACGTGCGAGGAGATGAAGGTGCAGGCGGACGGCACGGCCCTGCCGGAGGATGCCCTGCGCTGGCGCTGTCTGCAGAAGTGCAAAGCAGACGAGGAGTGTCGCCCGGGGCGGATCTGTGTGGCCTACGCGGGCGACGATCGGAAGTACTGCGCGGAGGGGGCGCCCATAGTCAAGTCGTGCGGGCTCGATCAACTGGTGGCGTACAAGCTCAGCGCCGGTAGTTCGTTCGTGGTGACGGGCAGCGTCTCTGGCCGTACCGAAGGCTACCACCTGGAGCAGTCTGCGACGGGGGGGGCGCCCACTTGCGTGCGCAACCCTTCCGTGTCCGATCTGGTCGCGCGCATTCCAATGAATACCCAACTGTGTGGCCCGGACAGCGCGCCCGCCGTGGTGGACGGCAAGTTCTCCTGGGACGACGCCTTTTTGGGCCGGAGCGCCGGGCCAAACTATCCCGCCATCGACCCCTGTTTCATCTGTGAGCGCGCGAAAGACAAGGAGAATGTGCTGGTTCCTGGGCTG
>PMNO01000414.1 GCA_003161835.1 Myxococcales bacterium
AGCGAGCCGTGGCTGATCCTGGGAGCCCTGCTCACCGTGTACATCGTGCTGGGCATTCTCTATGAAAGCCTCGTCCATCCGATAACCATTCTGTCCACGCTTCCGTCGGCGGCGCTTGGCGCTCTCATCGCGCTCGACGTTTGCGGTTTCGACTTCAGCATCATCGCGCTGATCGGCGTGATCCTGCTCCTCGGCATCGTGAAGAAGAACGCCATCATGATGATCGATTTCGCCCTCGAAGCCGAGCGGCGCGAGGGCCTGACCGCCAAGGAATCGATTCGCCAGGCCTGCCTGTTGCGGTTCCGTCCGATCTTGATGACCACGGTGGCGGCGCTCTTTGGCGCGCTGCCCTTGGCGATCGGGACGGGCGCGGGTTCCGAGCTGCGCCGGCCGCTCGGCATCGCCATCGTCGGCGGCCTGTGTGTCTCCCAGTTGCTGAACCTCTTTTCGACCCCGGTCGTCTACGTCTGTCTGGACGCCCTGCGGTCCGAACGACGCCGGGAGCGAAAAAGTGAGCGCGTGCGCGGGACGGCGATCCATCCGACAGGCGGCGCCGAGACCACGGTCCCGGCATGACCGCGGCTCTACCTGTACAACCGTTTGCATACGACGGCCCGCCTCATCATCCACAGACCGCCCGGCCTCGCCCAAGATCGCGTGCTACTGTTCGGGACCGTGTCGCTCCGGGTCCTCTCAGCCGTCCTCGCCTGTCTGGTGGGGATCGCTTGCGCCACCCACGTGGAGCCGGCTCCCCGGGCACGCGATGAAGAGAGCTGGCGAACCCGCGACGATCTGAGGCTGGCCGCCCGTCTCCCCGCACGCCGCGACGGTCAGATTCAGCGCATCGGCGACGCATCGAGCGACGGCCACCTCCCGCTGTCGTTGCCGCCGGTCACCATTCCGCGGCGGCCCGCCCTGCCCCGCCCCCCGTCGAAAACGGAGGCATCTGGTCCGCCGACGCGAGGCCTTCGCGGGGACACGGTGGCCTCCTCCGGCCGCACCTCCCGCGGACCTCCCGCCCGGGCTTGAGCCAATCTCGTCCGCTTGTTTTTTCGAGCGCCACCTCGAGGCGCTCGGGGTCCTGTTTTGGGAGGTATTTCCATGAGCCATGCACACAATGACAACGACGCCGCCGTGAAACCTCGCGCCCCCGCGAAGGCCGATGGAAAGGGACTGTGGATGTTGGTCACCTTCTGTTTGGCGCTGGTGTTGCTGATCGCCTTCAATATGAAGTGATTCAACGTGAAATGATCGAATGACCGACCTTGATCACGGGGAGCTCACCGGCCCGCGCGGTGAGTTCCCCGTGTGCCGATTGGAGGGAGTTGAATGGCGATGATAGTGGGCCAGATGGGCACGGCATTGTTGGGGTTGGGTGCCACGGGCGCCGCCGGCGCGGCGCACGCGCGCTTCGATGTCCTGAGCTCTCTGGCCCTCATCCTGTGTGTCGCGGCGATCACCACGGTGATCTTTCAAAGGATCCACCAGCCGGTCGTTCTCGGATATCTGCTGGCGGGCTTGATTGTGGGACCGCACATGCCGATCCCTCTGTTCGCGGACGTCGAGATCGCTCACCTGTTTTCCGACCTGGGCGTGATCTTGCTGATGTTTGCCCTGGGATTGGAATTCACGCTGGGCAAGCTGGCCCGGGTGGGCCCCACCGCGGGGATCGTCGCTGTCATCGAGTGCAGCCTGATGATCGGTCTCGGGTACGCGGTGGCTGGCCTGTTCGGCTGGTCCACCTATGAGCGCCTGTTCGTCGGAGCCTTCGTGGCAATTTCGAGCACCACGATCATCGTGAAGGCGTTTGCCGAAAATGGCATCGGCGGCGCGTTCAGCGAAATCGTGTTCGGCATCTTGATCGTCGAGGACGTCATCGCGATCCTGTTGCTCGCGGTCCTCACAACCGTCGCATCCGGGGTCGGGCTGACCGCGGGCGCGCTGGCCATGACGGCGGTTCGCCTCGCCGGATTCCTGGCCGGGATGCTGGTGGTCGGCATGCTGATCGTCCCCCGCCTGGTCCGGGCCATCACGCGCATCGACCGCACGGAGACCACGGTGGTGGGCTGCGTGGGCATCTGCTTCGCGTCGGCGCTGGCCGCGCGCACCTTCGGCTACTCGGTGGCGCTGGGGGCGTTCCTGGGCGGCGTGCTGGTGGCCGAATCGGGCCAGGCCAAGGTCGTCGAGCGGGTCATCGAGCCGGTCAAGGATGTATTCGCGGCGGTCTTCTTTGTTTCCGTCGGTATGTTGATCGATCCATCGCTGGTGGCGGCTCACTGGATTCCGATCGCCGTCCTGTCGCTTGTCGTGGTGGTGGGCAAGGTCGTGGGTGTGACCATGGGATCGTTCATCGCCGGCAACGGGATCCGGACGTCTGTGCAATCCGGCATGAGCCTGGCGCAGATCGGGGAGTTCTCGTTCATCATCATCGGGGTCGGCTTGAGCTTGGGAGTCGTGCGGGATTTCCTGGTCCCCATGGCCGTGGCGGTCTCAGCCCTGACGACGCTGGCTACGCCCTGGTTGGTGCGAGCTGCCGGCCCGGTCGCGAACATGGTCGACCGCCGCTTGCCACCCGCGCTGCAGACCTACAGCGCGCTCTACGGAACCTGGGTCCAGCAACTGCGCCACCCTTCCGATCGACGGACCCCACGGGGGGGCATTCGGCGCAGAATCACTTTGCTGCTCGTCGACGTCGCGCTCATGGCCGTCCTGTTGGTCGTCATCTCGATCAATTTCGCCACCTTGAATCAGCTGGCTGTTTCGAGGCTTCATGTGCCCGCCCGCCTGGCACACGCCCTGGTGGTGTGCGGCGCGATCGCGGTGGGGCTGCCCTTCTTGGTGGGGTCGGTTCGCATGGCGCGCGGGTTGGCCTGGATGTTGGCCGCCGAGGCCCTACCGGTGGTCGCGGAAGGCGAGATGGATCTCGCGGCCGCGCCCCGGCGCGCCCTGCTGGTGACCGTGCAGATTGGAATCTTGTTGTTGGCCGGGTTGCCGCTGGTGGCGATCGCGCAGCCGTTCTGGCCGCGCCTGCCCTGGCCGGCGTTCCTGCTGGTCGGCCTCCTGGCGTTGGCGGTTCCCTTGTGGCGTGGAGCCACGAATCTGCACGGTCATGTGCGGGCGGGCGCGCAAGTGATCCTGGAGGCGCTGGCCAATCAAAGCCAGGCCGCCGCACCAAACGGCCCGGCGGATATCGACCTCAAGCGCCTGGTTCCCGGGATGGGGAACACCGCCGCGGTCCGATTGGCACCCGAGCATTTCGGGTCGGGACGAACATTGAGACAGACCAATCTCCGGGGCCGTACCGGCGCGTCGGTCATAGCCATAGAACGTGAGGGGCAGCCACTGTTTCCCTCGGCCGACGAACCGCTGCGCCCCGGTGACACGATCGTGCTCACCGGGACCGAGGACGCTGTCGATGCCGCGCGGGGGCTGCTCACGTCCATACCGGCGGGCTGAACCGACCGGGACGCCCCGGGACGCCCCGGGATGCGGCCATGGGGAACGGGAACGGCACCTGGCTCGCCCCGGATCCGCCCTTGCTGGTAGAAGGTTCCAGTGGCCGTCGGACATCCTCCCGCACGCTCCCCCACCACGACCCCGTCCGGGCGCGCGTCTGGTGTCGCCCGGATGACGCGGGGCACGCGCATCGCAGTCAAGGCTGCGATCGCCGTGGGAGGCCTGTGCGTGCTGGCGTTCCTGTTCCTGCGTTCAGTGCGGGATTCGAAGGCCACGCCCTACGTAATTCCAGCCGACGCCATGCAAGGCTGGACGCTGGAGCTCGGTGACGGCGCCGAACCGAGCGATCCGGTCCTGATGCTGCAGCCGCCAGCGGTGTTCTCCCGGAGCCTGTTCGGTCAGGTCTTCAAGCGAGTCATGGAATCCATGGACACTCCGGCCACGCCGGCCATCCCCTTGCTGCTGCGGCGCGAGTTCGACCGTTCGTTCGCGGGCCGGATCTCGCCCGACGCCCTCCTCGCGGCGGCCAGGACCGCTGGACTGGATGAACGGGCCTTTGTGCCTGTTTGTCTTGCCCACCGTCGCGCGAGTGACCCAGGACAGACGCGGCAGCTTTACTTTGTACTTTTCGACGCCCCGGCGTTCGGACGTTTCCGCGAGCAGCTGGCCACTCGGGCCGACGACGGTGCGAGGCCATCTGGTGATGGCTTTGAAGCGGCCGCGCTCTCTCCCCTCCTGTTCGTGGCGGTCTCGGGATCCACGTTCAGTCATTGGCTGCCCCTGCGCGCCAATCCCGCGACCGATTGCGTTTCTCCGATCGCGATAGGGCCAGGCCAGCAAGGTCCGTGATAAGTCGAAAGACCGATGGGATCGCCATTGCCGGAGGATCGACTCGACGCGCTTTACGCCCTGCCTCTGGGCGAGTTCGTCTCCGCGCGGAAGCGCCTGGCCGAGGAGCTCAAGAGGGCGGGGAATGTGGCCGAGGCGCGGCAGGTCAGCCGCCTGGCCAAGCCGACGCTGAGCGCCTGGTTCACGAATCAGACGGTTCGGGGCGCACCCGCGCTGCTTCAGCAGCTCGTTGCGGCGACCCAGGCCATGGCCGCGGCGCAACGAAGCGTGGCGCCGACCGCCGGCATCCAATCGAGGTTTCGCGAGGCGCGCGCGGAACAACGGCGCCTCGTCGACCGACTCGTGGAGGGTGCACGCAGCCTCGTCTCGGAAGGAGGAGAACAAAAGGCGGCCGGTCGGATCCTGGAAAGGGTCGAAAAGAACCTGAACTGGGGTCCTTTGTCCGCGTCGGATGCCTCCCTCTTCGAGGCNNGAGCCCACCCGAGCGCCCGCCAAGGGAAAGGATGATGACCGACGCCAAGCACGCGCTCAGGCGCGGGCCGCGGACGCGGAACGGCGCTCCAAGGACCTGCAAGCGGCCCAGGCACGCGCCAATCTGCGGCGCTCCGAGGCCGCCACGGCCCGCGCGCGTGCTGCCTTGGAACGGTGTGAACGCGCCC
>PMNO01000708.1 GCA_003161835.1 Myxococcales bacterium
CTCTCAGGAAGCGTCTGCCCGCATGTTGAGCGTTGGCCGCGATACGCATGTTCCTGTTATCGCTCGGAGGAGCCATCGATCACAAGAGCCCGGTGCACCTTCCGACGCGCCGACGCGCATGATCGTTACCCGGACGTAACCTCGCTCCGGAACAGGGGTTTATACAGGCGACCACCCCGAAAATCAGCGATCTGCCGCCGCATTGCGCAGGTCCACACTGCCTTGAAGTCAGGCGGTGCCCCAACCGAGGCCGGGGCGCCTACATCGGTGACCGGATGCCGTGTACTGTTGTCAGTCGTGCACCAGCGATGACGCTCGCCTCGCGCCCGGATCGCCATTTGTTCCCCACGCTTCCCCGGCGACCCATTCGCGTGGTCCTCGACGGCGTGACCCACCTCCCCAATATCGGGACCATGTTCCGCCTGTGCGACGCGTTTCGCGTGGAGCGCCTCTACGTTTGCGGGACCGACCTGGAGATCCACAAGCGGAAATTGGTGCGCGCCGCATCGGGCACGATTCCCTGGGTGCCCTGGAGCTCGGGACAGGATGCCCTGGCCGTCGTCCAGGCCAGCCGGGAGGCTGGGTATTCCGTCGCGGCGGTGGAGCTGGCCGACAATAGTGTCGCGCCCCAGCACCTGCGATCGGAGCTTCCGCTCTGCCTGGTGCTGGGNNTCGATCAACCTGGCCACGGCCGCCGCCATCGTCCTTTACGAAGCGGCGCGCCGATACCCCTTGCTCTGACGTCGAATTCCCCGGGCGGGCGGTCTATGCTGGCGCCCGGCCCGTCCTCACGGGCCGCCTCCCCGAGTTCACACCGCATGAGCGCAAGCGCAGGCAATGACCGAACCGACGGCGGCGCTGGCACCGCGGACAAAGTGGTCGTGGCCGCGCCGGCCACGTCGTTGCGCGCGTACCTGATCCTGGTGGCCGTCGGCGCCTTCGCGACCACCTTCGCGCAACAGCGCGCGACGCTGGGCAACTATCCCATTCTTTTTTACCTCAAGAATCACCTTCATTTCGGCAAGGAGCAGGTCAGCGAGTTCTTCATGTGGGCCACGTTCGCGTGGAATCTCAAGCCGCTCGCGGGGGTGCTCACCGACGCCTTTCCCATCCGGGGATCGCGTCGGCGGCTGTACATGCTGGGCGGCGGGTTGCTGGGGGGCGCCTCCTGGGCGGCGCTCAACTTCGCCCGCGACGAGTACGCCGCGTTCCTGATCGTTTCCATCTTGCTGAACATCGGGCTGGTCTTCGCCAGCACCGCCATGGGCGGCCTGCAGGTCGAGGCCGGCCAGGTTTACGGATTGTCGGGTCGGGTGTCGTCGCTGCGTCAGATCGTCACGTCGGTCTCGCAAATCGCGGCGCCCCTGCTCGGCGGCCGGTTGGCGCAGATGGCGTTTGGATACACGGCCGGGATCGGGGCGTTCGTGCTGTTCGGGCTGGCGGTGTTCGCGCTGACCGCCTTTCACGAGACGCCGACCCCGCGGCCAATGCCGCTCAGCGACGCGGACAGCGAGCGCCCGCGCTACCGACCGTCGCTCGCCATCCTCGCCGGTATCGTGATCCTCGCCGGCGCCGGAACCGCGAGCGTGTTGACCCGCGGCATGCTGAATGTCGGGTTTTCGCTGTTCGCGCTGTTGGTGGTGTTTCTGCTGGTGCTGGCGCTTGCGCTCGTGCGGGTCCACAACCCGGTCTTGTTTCGGGCCCAGGGACAGCTGTCGGAGATCTTGCGCTCGCGGCCGCTCTGGCTGGCGGTGGGGATGCTATTTCTGGTGTACACGGTGCCGGGCTTGAGCACGGCGCTGACGTACTGGCAAAGCGATCAGCTGCACTTCAGCGAGACCTTCATCGGCACTCTCGGGGCCATCGAAGGTGCGGCCGGGGTGGCCTTTGCGATCGTCTACGCGATCGTGTGCAGCCGGTTCAACCTGCGGACGTTGATCATCGGCTCGATCGGGGTGAACGCGCTCGGGACACTCCTGTTTCTGGTCTACAGTGCCTCCACCGCGACCGTGGTGCACGCGGTCGTCGGGGCGGTNNGGCTCGAAGCTGATGGATCAGGCTCACATGAGTTTCAGCACGCTCGTGCTGGTGAATGCCGGCACGACCGCGGCGGTTCTCCTGTTCGTGCCGCTCTTGCCCCGGGCCCTCGTGCTCCGCAAGGAGGGACAAACTACTTCCTAATCCGCGCCGGGCTGTCGATCCGCCGCCGCGACCGCCGCCGCCGCCGCCGCGCTGTCAGGACTGACGCGCCGAGGAGAGTTGCCGGCCGCGCAGATCCGAGAGCGCCTCCAGCATCAGGTCTTCCAGGATCTCGGCGCTGTCGCCGGTCACCTCGTCGAACTGAACGGCCAACAATGGAGCGGTTCCGCTGGTGCGGTTCCAAAACACGGCGCGACCCTCGACGAGCAGCGGTTCGGAGCTCCCCTGACAACGGATGTTCAAGGTCAAGAGCGTCCCGACGGGGATCGGGTCGAGCGCCGCGCCCGCGGCGAAGGCCAGCAGCGCGCCTCCCATGCTCAGGTTGATGACGCGGGTCTGCATCACGACCGTGCCCGCGCTCAGCAACGCGGAGAAGCTGGTGATGGCTCGGGGGTGTCGCCGCCGTTCTGGTCTTGGTCCGCGTAGAGTCATGTTGCGTGCCGTCTCACGTCGCTGGAAGCCTTCTCGACAGTCATCGGCGGTTACGGGCCGCACATTGAGCCAGGCCTGGAATCCCAGGCCCGGAGCCAGGCTTGCTACGGGGACGCGCCGCAGGTCGGGCTCGCGGCCGCGCAGGACGCAAAGCCGCAGGTGGGGCTGATGTCGCCGCCGGTGTTCATCGTGGCCAGCACGCCGGTGCCCGAAACAGCGGCCGAGCAGGAGATCCCGATCTGATTGTTGCTTTCGATGGTGACGTTCTGGAGCTGAGCAGGCCCCGCGGGGGGAATGTTCTGAGCGCGAATTCCCCCCAGGGGAACTCCCAGTAGATCCCCGGGGCCGTTGTCCGTCACGGTGGTGTTCGTGATGACGAAGGCGGCCCCATCGAGGACGATGCCGCCCGCGGCGTTGCCGGTCACGACGATGTGGTCGAGCCGCAGCGTGGAGCCGCCGTCCGCCTGACAACCGATCGCGCTGCCAGTGCTCAATTTCACCGCGCGGGCGTACAGATCCCCGCCGGCCAGATGAATCGCGGGATCCACCCCGCCGATGAGGGCGGACATCTGCCCCACGATCGAGATTTGACGGGCACCACCAAGGAATGGCGATGATGCGCCGTTGACGGAGCCCCGCACCACGATGAGGTCCCGGGTCGGTCCCACCACGGCGATCGCGGGCTGCAGCGAGCAAAACGGCATGGCGTTGGTGCCGCCCGTTACGCCCGCGCCATCGGAGCACGCGACGCCGTTCTGAACGTAGATGGTCTCGGCGTCCGTCGCGCAACGGCTGTCCTGGTGGAACATGCAAACGATCGGTCCGGCACGCCCCGCGCAGTCGGCGTCGGCGGTGCACTTGCCGCAGGTGTTGGCGGCCGTGCACACCGGCGTCGAGCTCGGGCAGTCCGCATTCGCCACGCACTGGACGCACGCGCCGCTTTGCGCGCACAGAGGCATGGTTGGGGTGCGCGCGGCGCATGCGCTCGCTCCGCCGGGAGCCATCGCACAAGGCACGCACGCCCCCGTGCCGGAGCAAAATGGTTTCGTGGCCTGGTGACAGTCGAGATCGGCGCCGCATTCGACGCAGGCGCCGGTCGCTCCGCACACCGGCTTCGCGGCCTCGCGCGCCGCGCACGCGCCCGTCCCGCCGGGGGAAATCGCGCACGAGACACACGTCCCCGCGCCCGAACAGAAGGGTTTGGTTGTGGTGGGGCAGTCGGCGTCGCTGCCGCACTCCACGCACGCGCCCGCCGAGCCGCACACCGGCTTGGTCGCGTCCCGCGCCGCGCACGCGCCGGCGCCCGCGTTCGAGCAGGGTGTGCACAAGGCAGTGCTGGAACAGAATGCCCGGGTGGGATCCGGGCAGTCGGTGCGGCCCAGGCACTGCACGCACTTCTTCGCGGTCACGTCGCAGACGGGCGTGGATGGGGAGGCAAGCGTGGCGCAGTCGGTATTCGCCAGGCACCCCACGCATGCGCCTTTCGCCGTATCACAGACCGGCGTCGCGGCGGTGGTGGAGCAGCCCGCGTTGTTGGCGCAGGGGGGCACGGCGTCAGTGCCGCCATCCACGCCACCACCACTCTGGTTGCCGCCCGCGGTTCCGGCATCTCCGCCGCGACCCCCGCTCGTGCCACCGCCCATACCGCCCGCGCGACCGTCACCGCCACCTCCGCCGGCGCCGCCGGCGCCGGCCCCGGCGCTGCCACCTGCTGCCCCGGCCGTGTCGGTCGCGGCTGCGTCTTCGGCATTGTCGGGGCTTGCTCCGTCGCGCTGCCCACCGATGCCGTCGGGTCCAGCATCGAGGCCCCTGCCACCGGTCGCCGCGCCACCGGTGCCGCTCAGGCATTCGTGCTTGGTCACATCGCAGGCACCGGCGGTGCAGTCGGCTTGGCGGACGCAATAGCTGGGATTGCGGCGGGTACAGGCGCCCACCGCCACACTAGCCAGCAGAGCGAACAGGGCTACTGGTGTCGCCCGACCCACGCCCATTCCCTCCTTCTGGGCTCCGCGCCCAGGCGCGCAGGGGTAGGGCATCAGAACGCTCCCCCGACCGCGATCGCGCGCGCGCCCGCGACGCGCCATAGCTGAACCGGGGCCGGCTCATCGGGCGCGCTGGCGAGACGCCAGACCCCGAAACCACCCAGGGCAAGACCAGCCACGCCCGATACGATTCCCTGGATCCTGGTGTCGTACACCTCCGGGCATTGCCGATCGGGCGACGCCAGGGTGCAGGTTCCCTTGCCGTCCTGTGCGAGCAGAACCGCGCTCGCGACCAACGCCAGAACGCCCGCGCCGATGGCCACCGCGGGGAGCACCCTCGACGAGGCGGAACGCCCNNTGGGGCGGCTTGGGATCTGGGATTCGGCGCGGACAACCCCGGCGCTGGCGCGACCGCTGGCGTCGCTGCTGGCGTGACCGTCGGCGCTGGCGCGGCTGCGACCGTGTTTCTTCGGCCGGCATCCGCGATGTGACGACCGACTTCGGTGGCGAGTAGGTATCCGAGGTGCGCGCCAAGACTCTCTTCACACGCGTCGCACGTGGTGTGTCTTTCCGCGATGGCCGCGCCCGTGCTGGCCGTGAAGGCCTCCAATTTCAGGGTGTACGTCATCCTCGCGTCGGAACCAGGCGTCGATGTGATGGATGCCTGCACCACGAAGGTGGCCCGGTGGACCTGCGCGATCGCCCGAATACAGGATGCTTCCGCGCACGCTTCGCTCCCGCCAGCGATTGCCGGCGCGTTCGGGCCTTCGTCGGCGCCGACATCGTAGCCCCCGAACCCCAGCCCGCGGATGATGCTGTCCTGAAATACACGTCGCGCGGCCGCTGGCAACCCTCTCGTTCCGAGCGACAGAAACACCCGCTGCCCCTCGACAGGAGCAGACTCCACCGCGTGGGCACTGGCTCGATCGCCGACAAATAGAATCAGGAGCGCGGTGATCTGTAGTGGGACTTTGTGCATTGGATGGGCTCGAAAATCGTTACTTCACCCTGCAAGCCAGGCGGCGGCCCTGCGTTCGGTCATGGAGGGCTTCCCATGCGCGGGGCTGATCGAATCGCTCAGGCAGCATAATGCCGGGTTCGCCCAAGGGGGGCCAATTTCACTCTGCCGGGCGGCGGAGAAATGCGCCCCATCGCGGCGCGGCCGATCCTGTGGTCAGCGCTATTTCCGTTGGGTGCGGGCCCATTCGCTGTCGGCCAGGTCATGCCCCACGCGCGCCACCTGGTTGCCCGGTTGTTCCGCCAGCACGTCGGCGTAGGCATCCCGCGCCTCTCGGAAGAGCCTCAGGTCGAAGTACGCCTCGGCGAGGACCAACTTGGCCCGCGCTCCTCCGCCGGCGGCCAATGATTTCCGCGCCAGGCGAACGGCATCGAGCTGGCGACCCGCCTGGAACGCATGCTCCGCCAGAACCGTCAGCGGGGTGGCTTGGTCGATAGTGTCCGATGGTCGTTCGAGGGAGGGCGCGCTCTGGGCGGCAGGTCCCGCCGCCGCGAGCGCGGCTGGTGCGGATCCAGGCGCGGACGCCGTCGCTGGCCGTGGAATGGCGACCGTCCGGATCGGGCGCGGCACGGAGCGGGCCGGGCGACTCTCCTTTTGCGCCGCCACGGCGACGGGGAGGGGAGCAGGGGGGGTAGAGGGCACAACCTCCTCGGTGGGTGGCGGCGGCGGCGGATGGGACTCCTCGGCCGCCGCCGCGCTTGCCGGCCGTTCGGGCGGGGACGGCGGCGGCGACGAGGGCGCCGGTGCGCGGGTCGCCTCGAACGGCGCCGCCATTCGATCCTCGGCGGGCTTGCCTCGGTGCGCGCGCAGCGAGGCTGAACGGAAGTAGAGCGCGGCGGCCGCGATCTCGACCAGCAGCACCGTCGCGATGGCGATACCGAACCGGGACCGGCGCGAAAGACGCGCAACCAACTGTCGGACCAGGGGCGTTGGCTCGGTGGTCTCCGCTTTCCGGGGCTGCGGAATCATCGGGGACCGGCGTTGCGAAGCGCCTTTTCCACCGCGTCCCACAGCGCCTGTACGGCGTAGGGCTTTTCCAGGACGCCGCTGAACTCCCGAGCCTCGCTGCCGGTCGGGTCGACGTTGTATCCGCTGCTCAGCAACACCGGCACCGTGGCGCCGCTGGCTCTTAGGTGACGCAGGGCCTCGAGGCCGCTCATCTGGGGCATCGTCATGTCCATCAGGATCAGGCAAACGGCGTCGCGGTTCTGTTCGAAAACCCGGATACCTTCCGCGCCGTCCGAAGCGGTCACGATGCGAAAGCCCCGCTTGCCCAGGGCACGGCGGGCCAAGGTTTGCACACCGAGGTCGTCGTCCACCACCAGGATGGTGCCCCGATCCGCCGTGGCGTCGGCCGGAGCGACCCCGGCCCCGACCGGCAGCAAGACCGAAACCCGCGTCCCGGCCCCGGTGCGGCTGTCGATGCGGATGCCGCCTCCGTGGCCCCGGACGATGCCCAATACCGTCGCCATGCCCAGGCCGCGGCCCTGAAACTTGGTGGTGAAGAAGGGATCGAAGATGCGTGTGCGCGTGTCCTCGTCCATTCCGCATCCGTCGTCCTCGACCTGAAGGCACAGAAACGCACCGGGCGCGATGGCCCGCCCGGTGTACGATTCCAACTCTCCTTCGGTGACGTACCGGCGCTCGACGGAAATGACCACCCGGCCGATCTTGTCGGCGATGGATTCGGCGGCGTTGGTGATGAGGTTCATGATGACCTGTCGGATCTGCGACGCGTCCCCCTCGAGCGGGGGGATCCCCTCCTGGAAGTGGTAGTGCAGCTCGACCGATTTCGGGATCAGAGCCTTGACCAGCTTGGCCATCTCGCGCACCAAGCCCGGCAGATCCAGCTTCTCGATGCGAAATCGTCCCTGTCCCGAGTAGTCCAGCATTTGCTTGGTGAGTTCGGCGGCGCGCCGTGCACCGGCCTCGATCTCGTCGAGCAGCGTGGAGAGGCGCGGGTCGAGGTCGGGCATGCTGTTGGCGAGCGAGGTATTCCCGAGGATCGTGACCAGCAGGTTGTTGAAGTCATGCGCGATTCCTCCCGCCAGGACGCCGAGACTTTCCAGCTTCTGGGTGTGTCGCACCTTTTCCTCGAAGCGCTTTCTTTCGGTGATATCCAGGAAGGTGACGACCGCGCTCGTGATCTCCTGGGTCGTCGCGTCCCGGATCGGCACCGCGCGGAACACCGCCCACGCGACCTCCCCGTTCGGCTTTCTCACGCCCAACGTGGTCGCCGGTTGCGGCGCACCGGTCAGCAGCGCCTTACTCACCGGATAGTCGGCCACGGACGCGCGCGTGCCGTCCTCGAAGATGGTCTCCGTGTCGTAGTCCTCGACGTACCGCTGGCTGAACTGGTCCAGGCTCAACCCCAGGATCCGCAGCGCCTCGGCGTTTGCGCGCAACAGCGAGCCGTCCTTGCCCACGTGCACGATCCCCCCGGGTAGCGCTTCGATCAGCCGTTCGTTGAATTCCATGCTGACGCTCAACGCGGCCTCGGCGCGGCGTCGCTCCGCGATGTCATGCTTGAGCTGTTCGTTGATGATCGAGAGCTCGTGTGCCCGTTGCTGATCCCGCCGTTCGAGATCCAGGTTGGTCCGCAGCAGCTGTTGGTCCGTCCGCTTGGCGAAGAAGCCGGGAACCTGGGTGTTCACGATTCGCCCGGCCAGCTCAGGGTGGTGACGGGCATAGTCCGCGACCCGGCCCTCGATGCGTTCCGGCGGCGCCATGATGAAGCGGCAGGTCTCGTCGCCCTTGGCGCGACACAGGATTTCGACCGCCAGCAATGACAAGCCGAAGCTGTGCTCACACCAACCGGACGAGTATCCGGCGTTCATGACACAGACCGGGCGATGGGTGGTCTTCTTTGCGTTCAACCACGAATCCGATTCGAACGAGTAGGGGTGATCGTACAGAAGGTAGTAGTCCTGGTCGGGAGACGGCTGGCTGTCGCCCGAGATGTCGACGAACGCCCACCCCGCGTGGGCGAAGTGCAGCGGCCCCGCCGAAAGGCGCGCGATGGGGTCGGTCACGTTCATGCGCTCGGCGAAGGATCGGGCATCGGCCAGGCCCATGGCGTGGGCGATGTCGAAGAGCAAGCTGTGCGCGACCGCGACCGCTTCCTCCTCCTCGCCGTAGATGCTCTTGACCATCTCGTAGAACTCGACCGACATCGACGCCGCGCGCACCAGAACATAACGTTGCCCGCAAATTTCCAGGGTGCCGCGTTCGGGGGTCGCCCTCTGCTCCGCGAAGTAGCGCGTGACATACTGCTGGGCCTGCTCGAAGAGGGCGGCGAACTTCTCAGGAACCCGGGCAGTCTTGAGCATTCCGGGCGCCGAGCATACTCCAACTCCCGGGCGGGCCCCGCCACCGGACACGCCCACCTCCGAATCGGTGGTTCGGGATTCAAAGATCGGCCTGAAATGTCGATAGGACCAGGGCGGACCCCGGATTGGGCCGTGCATGTTCACGAGCACCTGAGAATATGGTTAGCGATACCCAAGAGCCGGAAGAACGCTCGGTCGACCTGGGCCGGGGCGATACGGTGGGCCGCTATCTCGTGATCGGCCTGGTGGGCAAGGGGGGGATGGGCGAGGTGTACGCGGCCTACGATCCCGAGCTCGACCGCAAGATTGCCCTGAAGTTGCTGCGTCCGCAGCGCGCCGCGGGCCTCGATCCGTCGGAGGGACGGGCGCGGCTGCTGCGCGAGGCGCAGGCGATCGCGCGGTTGTCGGACCCAAACGTGGTGGTCGTGTACGACGTCGGAATGTTCGGGGACCGGGTGTTCCTGGCCATGGAGTTCGTCGACGGAGA
>PMNO01000249.1 GCA_003161835.1 Myxococcales bacterium
CCACGGCCTCGACCGGAAACGCGGGTTGCAGGTGCTCGGCTCCCTCCGTCACGAGCAAGGCGCCTTGTCGCCCCATCTTGACCAACACCTTGGTGGCGCCACGCGCTATCAGCTGCCGCGCCCGGGTCACGGCATCGCCCCGTCGCAAGGTCGCCTGGGGCGCGCCACCCGTCAACACGCTGAGCTCGCTCTCGTTCGGGGTGAGATAGTCGACCGAACGCAAGAGGACATCCGCGACGGTCCGCGCCGGCGCGGGATCCAGAATCACCACCGCGCCAGCTTCGCGAGCGATGCGCGCCGCGGTTTGCACGGTGGGCAAGGGAATCTCAAGCTGCAACAAGACCACGGCCGCATCGGCAACGGCGTGATGGGCAGCGGTCAGGGCGACTGGGTTGAAGGAACCGTTCGCGCCGGGCACGACGACGATCTGATTTTGCGCCGAGGCATCGATGGCGACCATCGCCAGACCCGTAGGGGCGGCGGCATCGACGCGCACGTGGCGAACATCCACCCCGGCCTGGGCCAAACTCTGGCACAGCCATTCTCCGTAGGTGTCAGCGCCGACCTGGCCGACCATGTGCACCGGCATGTCACCCCCCGCCAGGCGCCCGGCCGCGAAGGCCTGGTTCGCGCCCTTGCCCCCTGGAAAAACCGCGAAGTCGTGGCCGGTTACGGTCTCGCCAGGGCCCGGAAACCGCCGCACAGCCACGACCAAATCGGCGTTGAGGCTCCCGACGACGGTGATTCCCTGGCCCATCGTCTTGCTTGCCTCCGTGTGTTCACGCCCGGCGCCCGCTACGCGACGGGCGCGATCTCCTCGATCAGCACCAGAAGATCCCCCGCTTCCACGCTTTCCCCCGCCCCCGAGACGATCTCCCGCACCAACCCTTCGATGGGCGCCTTCACCACGGTTTCGAGCTTCATGGCTTCGGTAACCAACAGCTTCTGGCCCGCCGACACTTTCTCGCCAACGGTCGTGACCAGATCGATGACCCGGCCCGGCATCGGGGCGCCCACCTCGCCCTTGCGGCCCGGGGTCGCCTTGCGACGCTTGGGGCCGGTCACCTTCGCGGACTCGTCGAACACGCGAATCGAGCGCGGCTGTCCGTTCAGCTCGAAGGTCACTTGACGCGCGCCGTCCACCTCTACGTCGCCCACGGACAGCAGCTTGACGATCAGTGTCTTGCCCGGCTCGATGTCCACCCACGCCTCTTCCCCAACGCGCAATCCGTAGAAGAAGGCCGGCGTCGGCAACACCGAGGTGTCCCCGTGCAGCGCGCGGTGCTCCATGTATTCCCGCAATACCTTGGGATAAAGAGCGAACGACACCACGTCGCGACGTTGCACGGCGCCACCCGCCAGCACCTCCATCTCCTGGGTGGCGGCGGCCCAATCGAACGCCGGCAAGGTGGCCCCCGGTCGCCCCACCAGGGGGGGGGTGCCCTTCAAGACGTGGGTGCGCAGGGGTTCGGGGAACCCGCCCGGGGGCTGACCGAGGCCACCGCGCATGTAGTCGATCACCGACGCGGGAAACGTCAAATCGCGCGCCTTTTCCAGCACCGCCCGTCCATCCAGACCTTGCTTGACCATCCAGATCGCCATGTCGCCGACCACCTTGGACGACGGCGTGACCTTGGGAATGTCGCCAAACAGCTGGTTGACCTCGGCGTACGCGCGCTTGACCGCCTCCCACGACTGAGCGCCCAAGCCCAGGCCGTCGGCTTGCGCGCGGAGATTCGAATACTGACCTCCGGGAATCTCGTGATAGTACACGTCCGCGGCCGGTGCCTTGAGACCTGACTCGAAAGGCCCGTACCAATCGCGCACGGTATCCCAGTACACCGACAATTTTTCCATCGTGACCGGATTGAGCCCCGGATCGCGCGGATCCCCCTCGAGCGCGGACAACAGGGATTCCATCGATGGCTGCGAAGTCATCCCGGCCATCGAACCCACGGCGGTGTCGACGATGTGCACACCCGCGTTGATCGCGGCGACGTAGGACGTGATGCCGTTGCCGGATGTGTCGTGCATGTGCAGGTGCAGGGGAACGTCCACCTCCTCGCGGATCGCCTTGACGAGCATGGTGGCCGCGCGCGGCTTCAACAGCCCGGCCATGTCTTTGATGGCCAGAATGTGCGTTCCCCGGTGGACGATGTCCTTGGCCAGGTTCACGTAGTATTTCAGGTCGTACTTCGTGCGCGTCGGATCGCTGACGTCACCGGTGTAGCAGATGGCCGTTTCGACGATCTTGCCGGTCTTCTGCGCGGCGTCGATGGCGACCTGCATGTTGCCGACGTCGTTCAGGGCATCGAAGATCCGGAAGATGTCGATCCCGGCGGTCCCGGCTTCCTCGATGAATCCCCGCACGATGTCGTCGGAATAGTTGGTGTATCCGACCGCGTTGGCCCCGCGCACCAGCATCTGGAACAGCAGGTTGGGCACCTTGGCCCGCAATTCGTCCAGNNGTCGCGTGAGCGATGCGGCCCAGATCGAACGTCCGCAGCCGGGTTGCCAGCAACGATTGATGGGCGTCGCGCCAGGTCGTGTCCGTGAGGCGCACCCGGTTCTCCGAACGCAGCCAACGCACCACGCCTTCGGGCCCCTGCTCGTCGAGCAGCTGTTTGGTTCCGCGCGGCGGCGGCCCCGCCGGCACCGCCGGGATGATCGGCTCTTTCGCCAGCGCGCCCGTGCTCGGTTTGGTCTTCCCGCGCACGGTCTGGTGGCCGTTGACCACCATGCTCCCGATGTAGCGCAGGATCCGGGTCGCGCGATCACTGCGCGGGTGATACCGCACGAGCGCGGGCGTCTCGTCGACGAAGGTGGTGTGCACCTTGCCAGCCACGAACGTCGGGTGATTGAGCACGTTCTCCAGGAACGCGATATTGGTTTTGACGCCGCGAATCCGGAATTCGCGCAGCGCTCGGACCAGCTTGCGTCGGGTGTACTGCCATTCCAGGCCCGAGGCCGTCACCTTGGCCAGGAGCGAATCGTAATAGGCGGACACACGCGCGCCCACGTACCCCGAACCGTCGTCCAGACGGATGCCCAGGCCCACGGCGGGCCGGTACACGTTGATCTTCCCGGTGTCGGGCAAGAACTCGTTCTGGGGATCCTCCGCGGTGATCCGCGCCTGAATCGCGAACCCGCGCTGTTCGATCGCTGCCTGGTTGGGGATGCCGATCTCGGGATCCGACAGACGATATCCCTCCGCGATGCGAATCTGCGCCTGGACCAGATCGCGTCCCGTGATGACCTCGGTGACGGT
>PMNO01000654.1 GCA_003161835.1 Myxococcales bacterium
CGAGAATGTCGTATCCACCTCCGCCTCCAGCCACGCCGCATACGCCCGCCCCGAAGCCGTGCGTACAAGCCCGAAGCCCGACAACGCCCCCGCGCCGTGTTGGACGCAGGTCGTGAGACCCTGGCACGCGGAACTGGTTCCCACGGTGGCGGTCGGGCAGTTGCCGCTGTACGTGATCGTCGCGGAGCCGGGCACCAGCCGATCGGTCCATACGGCGGTTCCCGCATCGGGCGTGATCACGTGCAACCCGCCGGTGCGCTGAGTGGCCACCGCGGGAAATGGACTTGCACCCGTCAGACCACCGGCCAGCACGATCGGCCGATCCCAGAACGAAAACTGTTCATTCGCGCCCCCCGTCCAGGGCTTGAAAATCGTGCCGTCGGGCCCCGCGAGCGATAGGGCAGGCAACCCAGCGGCGCTGCCCAACCACGCCACCCACGGTCGATCCATCGCATCAACATCCAGGGCCATCGATACCGCCGGCGTCGACGCCAGTTGCGTCGCGGCCCAGCACGAGCCATTGCGCGTCGCCAGCCGCGGCAGATAGTCGGCGAGGTTGAAGTAGGCGGCGAACGCGTGTGTTTCGTCGATTGCGCGGCCTTCGCTGACCAGGGCCTGGTCGGTGCCGGCAACCGCGGTTGCGTCCTCGCTGAACCAGCCGGTCGTCGTCTCCCGAAAGCGCCCGAGGGCCGGCAGCTCTCCAGCAAAGATCGCGCGCGTCCCATCACGCTCGACGGCGAGAGAATGGATTGCCTTCGTCAACGCGGGAACATCGTCGACCCGCGTGGATGCGCCTGGCCCGAACGTGAAGAGCTGATTCGCGGGACTCGCGGTCGCCAGCAACACCGAGGCGCCGTCCGAACCCGCGGGAGCGAGCCACGGACCGTAGCCGAATACAGGGCAGCGCAACGAGTACGCCTTGAGCACGGGACAGGTGGTCCCTCCGGCGCAAATCGTGGCGGCGTCGACCGCCAGGGGCGAGATGCTGCAGCCCGCGGACGCGCTTGCCTTCCCGCGCGAAACGGGCGTCGGACAGATCGTGCTGCTGGCGGTATCCGATGAACCACCGTCCCGCACGTCGATGGCTGCGTCGGCTGCGTCGGCTGNNCTGCCCACGACCCCGCCGCTGCCGGTGCTCCCGCCGCTTTGTCCCCCGGAGGCATGGCCGGCGGTTCCGGCGCTTCCGTCCGCGTCATGTCCAACGGTGCGCTGGCTACCACCGCAGGCGAACAGTTCGAGCGCCATCGCTCCCAAGAACAGCAACCCTGTTTTGCTTGTGTGAAGCACGGTCACCAGCGAGCAATATCGGGGCCGCACATGCCGAGCGCGAAGTGCTCGCCCGTCGAGGGGCCGCGCATCCGACCGGCTGCGGATTTTCATCACCCCGAGGGGGGCCCTGACAGATCCGTCCTGGTCCGGGCGCCCGGCGATTCCGGGCGGCCGGCAAGAACAGCAACAACATCTGCACCAAGGGAAAGCTGTCCCTGACGGCCGATGCCGCGTAAGCTGGACCCGGTGCGGAGCCGAATTTCGTTGGAGGCGACATGCACATGACGACGAGACAACAACGCGGGTTACGAATGATCATGTTTGCGGCAAGCGCCGGCATCGTAGTGTCGTGTGGCGGTAGCGCGCGCGACACTCTCCCCGCCGGTTGGGCCGGAGCCGCCCCGTTGACGGTTCAGCAATCGACGTGCAACGGCGACATCATGTCCGCGAAGCCGAGCCTGGATGTCACCGACACCGGGGGGACGATCTCGGTGACCTATGGCGACGCCGAGTTTCGCTGCAATCAGCAGGTGTGCGCTTATGTGATGGACGCGGGCGCCACAACGCGCGTGTTGGTCGAGCCTTGCGATCTGCATCCAACCTCCGTCACCAGGTGCGACTGCCTCTACGACGTGACCTTCACCTTGCCGACGCGCGCGAGTCGAACGGCGGTCGAGCTCTACAGGCGGGGGGATTTCTACGCTGCCACCAGCCCACCCTTGCCGACACTGGTTGCGTCACGGGCCGTCGGCTCCGCCGCGCTGACTTGGTACAAGACCTGTGGCGCTCCCGTCTGCATGGTGGTTGACGCCGGGGCCGCCACGGGTGACGGCGGGGTTGCGGGCTGCACCACGGAGAAGGTGGGCGACACCTGCGCAACGAATGGCGCAACCTGCGATCCAGGCGAAGGCTGCAGCGTTCTGTTGCGATGTACGGATAAGGATCCGCGCGTCCAGCAGGGCGGGTGCCCGATTTCTCGCCGGTCCGCAAAACGCGACATCTCCTACCTCGACGACGCCGCGCTCGGCGACCTTGCCGCCCGCCTTCGAGCCGTTCGCTTGGCTCGCTATCGATACAAGGACGCCCCGAGCCAAGAACGACTCGGCTTCATCATCGACGACGGCAAGGCGGACCTGGCCGTGGACCAGACGTTGGATCAGATCGATCTCTACAGCTACCTCAGCTGGACGGTTGCCGCCCTGCAGTTTCAAATGAACCGAGCCGATGCGCAGGAGCACGAGATCCTACGGCTCAGACAAATGCTGTCGCGGCGCAAATCATCGACATCGCGCTGATCGAGGGGCGCGTGCGATCCGGCACCGCTGACCACCGCCCACGCGACGTTCAAGACGGTCGAGCTCGCGCTGTGCGAGGTGCTCCACCGCGATCGGGTCTGGCAGGACTGGCATCGGACCCGCGAACGGCAGAAGGAGCCAAGGAGCTGGCAAAGGCCATGGGGGTGGTCGTGACGACGGATCCAAAGGGTGCCTGGAAGCGCGCAGCATAGGAGGCGCGAGAGAGGGTTTGAGCACTCGGTAACTACCTGGGCTCCGCGCGGCGGGTCCAGACGTGCACGGGGCGGTGCGCCTCCTTGCGATGGTCGCCGAAGACCCGATCGTGAGCGGAACCTCCACCGCGCCCGCTCGCCTTGCGCGACCTGCAGGACGCTGTGGAGGCCTTCAACTCAATCGCCGATGGAGTTCCACTGAAGCGTCGATTTCCGACTTTCGAATGGAGACGCTCTCGACGTTGATGCCGATTGGCAAGTGCTTCTCGCGGGCGTAGTCCTGCACGTCGGTGAATACGGTTTCGCACAGGTCGACAGAGCGTTCCAGGTGTCGGCAGGATGGCACTCTGAGCCATCACTACCTTAAGCGCTGGTCCCAAAATGGGGTCCACTTCATTCCTCGAAAAAGTACTGGCGTGCGGGGAGGCTTTGGGATGACGATGGGTGCGTGCGGGGGATCCTTCCGGTGGCTCTGGGACTTGCGGTCGACTTCGGGCTGTCCTCGGGGGGGTGCGCGCGGATGGGGGAGCGAAACATTCCGGCGCCTGCCTCGGCGCTTCATTTGCGGATGGCTCCACCCATTTCGAGTGCCATCCAAGGCGACCCTCTCGATGACGACGACAGCCCGGCCGCGCTTCGTTCCTGGCGCCGATTGGATTCGCCCCACTTTGCGTTGAAAACGGATCGGCCCGACGCCGAGGCGCGGCGGATTCTCTTCTCTCTCGAGGAGTATTTCGCGGCTCTCACGTCGGTCTTCTTTCCAGCGGCGTCACTTCCCTCCGAGCGAATGCCGGTGATCGCGGTGGGCAGCGAGACGGAAACGCGACGCTATTTGCCGGTGCGAATCAGCGGGGTGTTCGTGGAACCGGTGCACTATCAACCGTTGATTGTGCTCGGCCAGAACCAATATGGATTCGATGATTCGACCGTCCGCCACGAACTGGTTCACTACGCCATGCGCCTCTCCTTGAAGCGTTTCCTTCCACTGTGGTACGCGGAGGGCATGGCGTCCTATTTCGAAACCCTCGCATACGATCGTGCGGGGTCGAAGCTGCTGGTCGGGAGGGCGTCAATATTCCGAGTCTCGGTGCTCCGGGACGCGGGCTTGTTGTTGCCGGTGGAGTCACTCGTGGGGGGTGGCCTCGATGGGATGATTGAAAGCGAGCCGGACCAATTTTATGCGACCTCCTGGCTGCTGATCCATTCGCTGATTCACGAAGCGCCGGATGTGTTCGCCGCGTACGAACATTCGTTGCTGGCAGGAGAGTCTTCGTCGGACGCGTGGCGGGCAGCGGCGCCTGCCGCTGTCCGCGGCACGATCGATCAGCAACTGACTCGCTATCTGCGCGAAAGCCTGTACGAGAGAGGGCGTCGTCTATCCTGGAGTGCGCCGGCGTTCGAGATATCGACACAGCCTCTCGGGGTTGGGGATGCGCTCGCGGTTCGCGCCCTGCTGAACCTGGTCGGTGCGAGGCTGCAGTCGTCGCGCGCGGGATATCACGATGAGCGCGCGGTGGCGCATGCCGAGGCGGCCCTGGCTCAAGATCCGACCAATCTCGTCGCCGTGCAGGTGAAACTGACTGAGCACAGACCGGTGGCCGTCTCCGATCTGCGCACCGCGGTGCACCACAACGAGGCCCGCTGGACGGCGTGGCTGACGCTGTATGACGCGCTCGACAATGACAACAGCGCCCGGGACGAACGGACCCAAGCCCTGGCGCGAGCAGCCTCCCTCGCACCTGACGACCCAGAGATCTTGATTCGACTGGCGTACCAGGCCTTCAACCTGCGTCGCTGGCAGGACGCGATTGGGTTGTTTTCTCGGGCCCGGGTCGTGTCGCCCGACCACCTCCGGTTCGCGCACGTCTACCTCACGGCGCTGTCACATCACGAACGCTGCGGGGCCATGGTCCCCGCATCCGCGGTGCGAATGGGCCGGGTAGCTCTTTCCCCTGGCGAACAGGAGGGCCTGATTCGTTCGGTCGAGCTTTGCCTTTCAGCCTCCGACGGTTTCCTGGGACAGTCCGCGAAGAGCACCGGCCAGAGCCGATCGCCAGGTTCACGATGATCACTCCGACGACGCACAGCCACGCAATGCGCCGCCCACCATCCTGGGTGTTCGGGCTGATCCTCGCGCTGTGTCTCGGACCGTCCGGCTGTCTCGCCTTCCGCCGCGCTTCTTCCGGGCAGGATCCGGCGGGTCCCGAAGTCGGGACCGATGCGGCCCAGGTCTTCGCGTCTCTCAAGGAAGCCCGGCTGGAGGGCGCAAAGCTGCAACCGACGTGGGTCGGTCTCCTCGAGCCTCTCGCCCGCCAGGGCGCGAATCGGCTGGCAGCCGGAGGTGATTGGGGGAGCATCGCAAACGACATCGCCAGCCAAACGACCTACCGACTTGGGCGGAACGTCTCTGTGTGGACCTTCGGCAGCGACGGCCTCGCCCTGAGGCCGTGGCCGACCCGAATGCTGGCTTCCTACAGTCTCAGCGTTGCGATCGGCGTCGCGCTGATGCAAACCACCGCGCCGGGCCGATACGCCATCTTGGTGGTCATCCCCGAGCCGGGACGGTGAGAGGCGAGAGCCCGACGCGGCCTGGCCGCGCGGTATCTCGGCACGAGCCGCCTGGGAGAACCGTACCGCCTCCGAGGCGCCACCACCGGAGGCCTGATCGGTGCCGAGCGGAAGCGCCGCGGACTCTCGCAGAAAGCCAACCGACTCAACTGACTCTGACAAGTACCGTGCTTGAATCCTGGTCTCGTAGTACTCCGGCGTAAATCCACCCACGAATCAATCCTTGATTCGCCCTTTCGATCGGCCATGCTGAAAGATGCCTCGTAACGTCGCCGTCATCGTCGGTAGCCTTCGCAAAGATTCTTACACGCGCAAGATCGCGCTTGCGATCGCCGAGCTTGCAGCGCCCGCGCTCAAGCTAGAGATCATCGAGATCGGCGACCTGCCGCTCTACAATCAAGACCTCGACAACGACCCGCCGGCCGAGTGGAGGCGGTTCCGCGACCGACTGCGCGCGTCCGAGGCCGTGCTGTTCGCGACCCCCGAGTACAACCGCTCGGTGCCCGGCGCGCTCAAGAACGCGATCGACGTCGGTTCGCGGCCGTACGGCGGGGCCGCGTGGTCGGGCAAGCCCGCAGCGATCGTTAGCGTATCGCCCGGCGCGCTCGGCGCGTTCGGCGCGAACCACCACCTGCGCCAGTCACTGACGTTCCTCGACATGCCGACCTTGCAGCAGCCCGAGATCTATCTCAATAACGTCGCCAAGGCGCTCGACGGGCACGGCAAGCTCGTCAACGATGACATGAAGGCGTTGTTGCAGAAGTTCGTGACGACGTTCGCGGCGTGGATCGAGCGGCACCAAAAGGTGTGAGGTGCGTAGGGCACGGTGACGCCGATCGAGTCGGGCTAACTACCGGTCCGTGCCGCCCGCGAAGCGCGGGGGTCGGGCCGCCGGCGGTTCACGCGGGCACTGATTCGACGTAGGAGCGCATGACGTTGGTGACGCGGACAACCTCAGCCGCCCGGGTCAGGTCGTCGATTGATCGACGCGCTCGACGATACTCGCGCAGCGCTTCCAGCGCGACGTCGAGACCGATCTTGTTCCGGTACTTGAAGCAGTCGACCACCGTCCGAGCGGGCGTCGTC
>PMNO01000580.1:0-16659 GCA_003161835.1 Myxococcales bacterium
GCAAGACCGACCGGACCTGCGCGCGCGAAATTCTATTCAAGGGTCAGCCGGGCAAGACCGATCTGCCGCTCGACAAGGAGGTGGAAGTCACCTTCCTGCCCAAGGTTTCGGGCCTCGTTCCCTTTGGGTGCGCGATGGGCATGATGGTCGGCGGAGCCCTGGAGGTCCGCTAGCTACTTGACCAAGCGAATCGCGCGCGTCCGGCGCGGCGAGGCGGCCGTGAGCTTCGCGACCGGAATTTTCCCCGTCGGCTTCTCCGCGCTGTGCTTGGCTGCCTTCTTCGTTCCCGCGGTGCCCTCGGGGGGCAGGCGCCGTGATTGGGTCACCGAGTCCACCGCCAATCGGAGCCTGCGATCGGTCAGGGATTCCAGCAGATCGCCCTTGCGTCGCGCCGCCCACAGCTCCAACTCAGGATCGCCATCGACCTCGATGCGCAGCTCGATGGTCTTGCGGCCGATCTGGCACCTGACCGCGCGCACCAACCGGCCATGGGTTCGATCGAGGGCATCCGCCACCCGCAACAACGCCGTCAGATAGCGCAACCGTTTGCGCGTCCGACCCGGCAAATCCAGAAANNACCATATCGTGCGTCTGAATCAAATACTGACTGTGGCGGTGGTGGCCACTGGGGGAGATATAAAAGCCGACGTCGTGAAGGAGCGCGGCGAATTCGAGCAGCTCCACGTCGCTCTCGCTGACCGCCTGCGATTTGTGCAATTCGCGCGTCTGGTCGAAGAGAGACAGAGCCAGCCGCGCGACGTGTTGCGCGTGCCCCTCGTCGAACTGACAGCGGCGACACAGCTCCATGACGCTGCGCCGACGCATGTCGGGGAATTCCTCGACCAACAACATCCCGGGGCGATGGGTGGCGATGTAATCCGCCACGATGCCTTCGCGTAGGGCCGCGTCGCACACCGTGGCCTCGTCGGCGCCGCACAATTCGAGCGCCGTTCGCAGGACAACCGCCCCCGCCAGGATCGTGTCGGCGCGGCGCGCATCCAATCCGGGCAGGCGTGCGCGCTGGTTCAGCGTCAACCCGGCCAGCTTCTGCTCGATCTCGGTCAACGATTCGACGGTCAGCGTCGGCGGATCGTCACCGTGATCTCCGTTCTTCCCGCCGCGGTCGTGTTGGATCATCGCGGCCAGCGCAAGTGCCGTTCCCGAGCTCACGGCGGCGAAATCGAATCCCATGGCGCGCACCCGCGCGATGACGGGCTCGAGCGTACGCCGGACGCGGGTGCGCAATGCGACCAATTCCCGCGTGGTCGGAGGATCGGAGGGGGCCCATTCCTCGGTGAGTCGAATCACGCCCAGCTTCACCGAATCCGTGAAGTAGCACTCGCGAGAATCGGCCAGGATCAGCTCCAGCGATCCGCCGCCCAGATCCAGGAGCACCGTTCGCCGCCCATCGAGGTCCAGCGTCCCGCGCGCGCCCAGGTAGATGAGCCGCGCTTCTTCCTGCCCGCGCACCACCTGGATATCGACGCCCACTTCATCGCGCGCCGCGCGGACGAATTCACCGCCGTTTTGCGCCTCTCGCACCGCGCTCGTGGCGACCGCAATCAAGGCGTCGGGCTGATGGCGTTCGGCCAGGCGACACAGAGACGCTAGCGCGTCCAGACCGCGTCGAAATACCTCGGGCGGGATGATTCCCGTCCGCAACGAACTCTCTCCAAGCCGCACCATCTCCTTGGCCCGGTCCAGCACCTCGAAGTGGCCACCGGTTGTGACCTGCACGACGATAAGGTGAAAGGAATTGGAGCCGACATCCAGAGCTGCAATGCGCACGTGGCCCGGAGTTTAGCTGTTCCCGCGGAAAAACGGGGGTTTTTGAAAAGCGACAACTGCGTGTCGAACGGATGGCGGATTTGGCGCGCCGACGAATTCAAGGGCGATTTCACCGCGTCTAAGGCGATTTCATCGCGCCCAGGACGTCGTCGCGGACGTAGACCGTGATTTCCTGTCGCCCGAGCACAATCTTCTTGGTGGGATGAATCGTGCGCTCCGCAACGCGGAAGGTTTCCGCCCGTCGGGTTTGATTGCCGGGCCGTAAGGTATCTGCGGCCGCCGCGGGCAGATCGGTCAGCAGCCGCCCGTGCAGCGCGGCGCCATCGTCGGGAGTCTGCACGCTCACCACGATCGACGTGGGCGGAAAATAGCGTCGGAGGTTGTCCAGGACCATGGGCAGGGATTCGGCGGTGGGGGTATCCGGTTTGGCGATGCTGCCCGCCGCGACCTCGATTCGTGCCGTGTCGCCAGACAACGCACGGGGAATCACGATCGGAATCGTCTCGGTATACTCCGCCCCCCCGTAAGGCCTCAGGGACACCCGCAAGCTGACCCGTTGTCCGGACCGGATTTCGTCGCCCGAGAGCGCGACACCGACAATCTCAACCACGTCGCGTCGGTATTCCACCGCGACGTCCACGTCCAGGCCATCGATCACGACGGGTTCGAATGGGTTCGACAGCAGATCGCTCACCGCGCGCAATCCCCGCGTCCCGCTCAGCGATTGCCGCGAGACTCCCTCCGGCGCGAAGATCTCGTCCCGCAATTCAATCGGCGCCCAGCCTCTCAGCTTGATGCGCGACGTGACCACGACGACCATCTCCGCGGCGTCAGGCTCGGCGTCGACCAGTGCGCTACCAACGACCAGCCCGGCCAAGGTGGGTGTCAAGCGCTTGTTCCGCGCCACTTCCGCGTGAAATACGCGGGGCGCCGCGCCGGGTCCCCGGACGCGCACGGTGACGGGGACCATGGTCGCGCGTGCCGCCAGGTCGCCGACGATGCAGGACTGACGGTCCTGAATCAGGGCGCCGACCTCGTGCAACGGGGACGATAGCTTCATCGACTGCGAGACGCTGGGGAGGATGGCGTGAATCTGGGCGTCCACGAGCGGCAAGTAGATTTCCCCGACTCCGAACATGGGGTGCCCAAAGGCCAGCAATCCGCCGTGGTCCACGTAGGTGACGGTGCCCGTCCCCACCATGCTCATGTCGCCCCGCACGAGTTCGATACCTATCGCGGAACCCGGCTCGACCCGCCCGGCGGTGGCGGTGGCGCCTTCGCGTTGGGGCCTTGGCCTTCCGCCACCGCCCGCCTGCACCGGAACCAGACCCTCCGCTCGGAATGCGCGGGTGAGATCGTCCCAGATGCGCGGGCTGAAACCGGAGATCGACAACGGCACGGCGACCGGCACCAGGTGCGGCTCGCCAAAAGATCCGCCGCGCCANNGCCCAAGCCCACGCCCACGTCGCGCTCTCCGCCTCCGCCCTCCGCGATGGTCAGGTTTCTGATTCCGTCGACACCGGTTTCCGTGGCCAGATCACTGTTCGTGCGCCGCGGACGGGCGCGCTCCGCGAGCATCGCTTCGATGGGCGTTACACCGCCGAGGGGCTCTTTGGCAAAACTCCAACCATACGCAATGGCGCCCATCAGGCGCCCACCGACATAGACGGGACTGCCCGACATTCCCGCGACGATTCCGGAGAATTCCAGCCGGGGATCCTCGGCGCGGATCAAGATGACATCCTGTTTGGGCAGGAATTGGCGCATGATCGAGATGACCCTGACCTTGAAGGCTTCCGGCTTGGTCCCCTGAAAAACTGTCAACGCCTCGCCCACCATGCCGGGGCGCACCTCGGACAGGGGCAGGATCGGCTGCGGCGCATCGGGAGGGACACGGGCGCGTGGCTTGACGGATCCCGTCGAAACACGCCCTGGCGCGCTCGCCCCCGAGGCCGCGGGGTGCAGGCGGGACCGCGCCACGGAAGCGGCCGGTGCCACGGGCGCGGCCCAGACCGAGCGTGTGAATAGTGCCGTCGACATCGCCACCAAGAGCCAGGCTGTCGTCAAGGTCAAGGCACCGCGCACGAGCATTTCACAGTAACAGACGGCCCCAGGCTCGGGACAGGATGGGGCGGCCTGCGGCGGTCTGTGGCGGCCCGCGCATTGACAGCCGAACCGTGGCGGCGGATATTCAAGCTCGTCCCCTGGAGGTCCCCCCCATGAAGTTTGTCTGGGTCGTAATCGTCCTCGCGTCTACCCTGGCTGGAGTTGGATTGGCCTGCGGCCCTGGGCAGACCTATTGCTATGACGAGCACAAGAGCTGCGAGCAAGCGAGACAGGAGAAGGACCAGGTGGAACGGGATCGGATCGCCGCGGAGAACGCCAGACGGGCGGACGCCGGCCTGCCTCCCATCGATGGATGAAGCGCTACCGCGCGGNNATCGGGGGTAGCGGCTACGGCGGCGCGGAGATCATCCGGCGCCTCTTGATCCACCCCGAGGTTGAGCTGGCTCGCGTGGCGAGCATCGATCATGTGGGCCAGCCATTGGGCGCGGTTCACCTACCGCTGGCGGGCCGCACCGATCTGAAGTTCGAGGCTCTGTCGCCCGCCGCGGCGGCGGCTGGGTGCGACATCGTGTTCCTGGGTTTGCCGCACAAGGTGAGCGCCGGCATGGTTCCCGCGGTCCTGGGCACCGGCGTTCGAATCGTGGATATGTCTGGCGATTTTCGGCTGCGCGACGCGAGCGCCTACGCCCGCTACTACGGCGCGGACCATCCCCGCCCGGATCTTCTGGGCACCTTCGTGTACGGCCTGCCCGAGCTCAATCGCGCCGAAATTCGTGCCGCGCGCGCCGTGGCCTCACCTGGATGTTTCGCCACCGCGATCGAGCTGGCCCTGTTGCCCCTGGCTCGTGCCTCGAAATTGCGCGGTGTCATCCACGTCGCCGGCATCACTGGCTCCTCGGGAAGCGGCGTCACTCCATCTCCGGGAACGCACCATCCGGTGCGCGCGCTCAATCTGAAGCCCTATCGTGTGCTCGACCACCAGCATACGCCCGAGATCACCGAGACCCTTGCCGCCGCTGGGGCGCCCGAAATCCAGATTCGGTTCGTTCCCATCTCGGCGCCGCTGTCGCGGGGCATCCTGGCAACTTGTTTTGCGCAGGTGGCGGCGGTCGAGACCACGGCGTCCATCGCCGAGATGTACGCGAGCACATACGCCCAAGAGCCATTCGTGCGCCTTCCGGGCGATCGGTTGCCGGAGGTGGCGGCGGTGTCCGGCTCGAATTTCGCCGAGGTGGGCTTCACCCTCGGTGACCGGGAATCGGGCGGCGACCTGCGGACGCTGGTCGTGGTCAGCGCGCTCGACAATCTGATCAAGGGCGGCGCGGGGCAGGCCATCCAGAACATGAACCTCATGCTCGGGCTGCCCGAGACTCTGTCGCTGGAAGACTCCGGGCCCTGGCCGTGACGTCCCTCGGGGACGCGTCGGGCTCGCCCGTCGTCGTCGTGAAATTGGGGGGCGATGTGCTGGAAGGGTCGGCGCTGGCGTTGGTGGCGGCCGACCTGGGGGCACTGTGGGCGGCGGGCTGGCGGCGGGTTCTGGTGGTTCACGGCGGAGGCGCCCAGGCGACACGGATGTCCGAACGACTGGGCCTGACGCCGCGGCTGGTGGGCGGACGTCGCATCACCGATCAAGAGACCCTGGACGTGATGAAGATGATCGTGGGCGGACGGCTGAACATCGATCTCGTGGCCGCGCTGCGCGCCCACGACGTGCCAGCCGTGGGATTGAGCGGCACGAGCGGCATCGTGCGGGCGCGGCCTCGACCGCCGAGGATCGTTGCCGGAGGCCGAGACCTTCCCATCGATTTTGGTCTGGTGGGCGATATCCAGGGCTTCGATCTGGGCGTTCCCTCACTCCTGTTGAATGCCGGCTTCTGTCCCGTGCTGGCCTGCCTCGGCCTGGCTCCAGCGGGGATGGTGCTGAATATCAATGGCGATGTCGTGGCCAGCCAATTGGCGGTTGCGGCGCGGGCAAAGGCGCTGGTGGTGGTCACGGGTGTCGGCGGCGTTCGCCGGGACAAGAACGATGCCCGCACCCGGATGGCGCGGCTGACGGTTTCGGAAGCGCGCGCCGCGATCGCTTCGGGAGCTGTCGTGGGTGGCATGATCCCAAAGCTGCAGGAGGCGTTCTTCCCCCTGAGCGACGGCGTGGACGAGGTCCACATCGTTGCGCCCGGCGAGATCGCCGCCGCCGTGGCAGGCCCCGGAACCGTTGGAACTCTGCTGGTCAACGACTGACCCGCCGCCGACCAGCAGCGCGGTCGACCGATAGCCCGCGAAATCGCGCTGGGGCGCCCGGGGCTATACCCTGGGAGCATGGGGAGCATTCAGACGCACGTCCGGAACAAGCTGGTGGCGGGCGCGCTGGCCGCGATTCCGGTGGCCGTGACCGCGTTCATCCTCTGGTACCTCGACGCCAAGGCACGGGCGCTGTTCGATATCCGTTACCCGGTGCTCGGCTTGGTGGTCGCCGTATCCGGGTTGTATCTGCTGGGCCTGTTCATCACCAGCCTGGTGGGGCGCTGGATCCTGACGGCGACCGACGCAGTGCTCGGCCACATCCCCGGGCTGCGGGCCCTTTACCAGTCCTGGAAGCAGATGGCGTTTTCTCCCGAGGGCGACGAGGGCATCTTCGCGCGCGTGGTGTTGGTTCCCGATGAGACGGGCCGGATGAGGATGATGGGTTTTTCGACCCGCAAGCCCATCGAGGGCGATTCCGAAACGCTCTGCGTGTTTGTTCCCGGATCGCCCAATCCGACGTCGGGGCGCCTGTATTTTGTGCGCGCGCGGGACTGCCTGACCTTGGACCTTCCCGCGCGGGTCGCGTTCAAGGTGCTCATATCGGGGGGCAACTACGTGCCCGAACAGATCGGCAAGCAACTGGCCGGCCTTCGGAGCGAGGCTGGCGCGCCGCCCCTTGGCGGCGGGGCGGCTTCGAGTCATGCTCGGGAACCATGAAATTCCTCTTGAGCCCCCGCGGCCCACACCCCGCGCGCGCCCGGCTCGGCCGTTCCGCCGTCGTTCTTGCCGCGGTCGCGGCGCTCGGCGCCGGGATTGGCGCGTCCGCGAACGTGTTCGCCACACCCCCGGACGACGCGCGCCCTCGGGTGGGCGCCAAGGCGCCCGCGTTCGTCCTCAACACCGCCGACACGGCGGAGCCGCGGGCGCTCGACCATCTGGTGCGGGGTACCGCCACCCGCGGAGCGGTCTTGGTATTCGTGTCGGCGCGATGTCCTTACGTCGCGCAGGCCCGCCAGCCGCTGGCGGACCTTTTTCAGCGCTATGGAGCCAAGGTGGCGTTCGCCGGATTGAACGCCAATCAAAATGAAAGCGCGAGCGACGTCAAGACCGACGCGGCTCACAACTTCCCGTTTCCGATATTGCGCGACGAAGGCTCCAAAGTGGCCGACCTGTATGCCGCCGAGCGAACGCCCGAGGTTTTTCTCGTCGACGAAAAAGGGGTGATTCGATACCACGGCGGCGTCGCCGAGCTGGGCGCCGCCCTGGCGGATTTCACCGCCGGCCGGCCCGTGGCGCACGCGGAGGTCAAGGCCTTCGGTTGCACGATCAAGCGAAAGCCATGACCCACCCCGGGGGCAACCGGGCCGTTCGGGTGCGCGCGACGGTGACACGGATCGCTCTGGCGGCGCTGCTGGCGGCCACATCCTGTACCCGCCACGTCGAGGCTGGGCCTTCGTCCACCGCGCCCGCCGCCACGCGGGCGCCCGACAAATCCGCCGCCGCCGCGACGACCGCGATCGATGCTGGCCGCGATACCGCCAAGCCTGGGCCCGAGCCCCAATCGTGGTTCATGGGCGAGGACGATATTCGCCGCGAGATGAAGAAAGCGCGCGGTCAGGTGTTGTTCGTGCACCTCTGGGCCACCTGGTGCGCGGCGTGTTTGCAGGAGTTGCGGTCCATCGACAAGTTCGCCCGGACCGCGCGCGGGCGCGGCGCGGTCGTGTTGTCGCTTTCACTCGACAACGATCTGCGGGGCATCACGCGCGTACCCGCGGTCTTGCACGACAAGGCGCCCAGCCTGACCGGATTCGTGGCCCATTTCGATGATCCCAACCAGTTCATGCCGCTGTTCTCCCGGCACTGGGAGGGAACGATCCCCGCGCTATTTGCCTACGATTCGGCCGGAACGCTGCGCGCGAGTCTGATTGGCGAGCTCGAGCCGCGGGAGCTGGACTCTCTGCTGGATCGCATGACCCCGCCGTCCCGCCTGTGAAGGGCCCGCGTCACTTGTAACCCATCAAGACGATCTCGGCCGCCGGCCGCGATTTCATGGTGCTGAGCGGTAGCAGGTTGCCGGCAAGGCGGCGGACGTTGGTCTTTCCCGCCAGGAACTCATCGACGGGCGCCAGCTGCGAGATGGTCGAAACGGCCGTTCGGTAGTGCATGGGAACAATCATCAGACGGGGCCGCAATTGATCGATCACGCGGGTCGCGCGATCCGCGTCCACCGTGAACACGCCCCCCACCGGCACCAACAGCACATCCACGGATCCAATCGCCGACAATTGCTTGTCGTCGAGGAGGTGCCCGAGATCACCCAGGTGGGCGATGCGAAGCCCGGCAACCTCGAATATGAACACCGTATTGAGTCCGCGTTCGGCGCCCCTCTTGTCGTCGTGATAGACGCCCACCGTGCGAATGGCGACGTCCTTCACGCGTTGGTCGATCTTCGTCCAGCCCTTCTTGTCAGAGGTCAACCCACGCAGGACACGGGTGTGGCTCGTGACCAGGCCAACGTTGTTGTGATCGTAGTGTTCGTGGCTCACTGTCACCACGTCGGCCCGCAGTCCCACCGGCAGCTCGTACCCCACCGCCTTGGAAATGGGATCCATGACGATCCGCGTCCCGGCCGTCGTGGTCAGGACGAAGCACGATTGGCCGAGCCACGTCAACGTGACCTTCGGGCCCGCCGCGGCACCTCCGTCGCCCCCCGCCCACGCCACCGCGGGCGATGTCGCGATCGCACCGGCGAGCGCAACGAGCATCACCACAATCGGCAGTCCCCGCGGCGCGTTGAACATGGCGCGAATATAGCGCAGCGTTCGGGCTCACCGACGGTCCGAGAGACCCTCAGGGCGCCGGCGAGGAGATAGGCGTGGCTCGCGGCGATGCCGTCAGGATCGCCAGCAAGACGCCCGTCACCGTGAGTGACGCGCCCACCAGGAACCCGGCTGACAGCGTTTCACCCAGGAACGCGATCCCCAACACCACCGTGATGGGAACGATCAGCTGCGCGATGATTCCGCTTTGAACCCCCGTCAGGTGACGCAGGGACGCGGTCATGATCACCTGCGCCGCGGTGCTGACCAGCCCGATGCCCGCCAGCAAGACCCAGTCGGACGGCGTCGGAGCAACCCAGTGACCAAACGGCGGCAAGACGGCCGGAAGGCTGATCAGGGCACCCCCGAGCGAAAACGAGAAAAATACACTCCAGGCGGTTTCAGACGCACTCCCGTCGCCTCGGTCCCGTCGCGCGGCCCGGATCGACGTCACCGCCACGCCGGACGTGACCGCGGAAAGCACGCCCAACAGCTCGCCCCGCGAGGCCCGCCAGGTGAGAGCCACCTCGTCGGCCGCCGCGTGTTTGCTCAGGACCACGATCACGGTCACCCCGGCCAGCGCCAGGGCCAGCGCGCCGAGCGCCGCGCTCCGGGGGCGTTCGCCGAGTAGCGCCCAGGAGAACAGCATCGTGTAGATGGGCTGGGTCTGATTCAGAAGCGTCGCCACGCCGACCGGAACAGCCCGGATCGACGCGAAGTACGTGACGACCGCCAGGCCACCGAAGATCCCACGGGCGGCCAGCCAACCCCAGCGCGTGGGACGGATATGTGCCAGACGCAGGGACACGGCGCTGATCGTCACCACGATGCCCGCCAGGGACCGCACCACCGCGACCTCGGCGCCGGGCAGCCGTCGGGTCGCCAGTTTCGTCCCAGCTGCCATGATCGCGAACAAGGTCGATGAAACAACCAGGGTGAGGGCCGCGCGGCGCGCCGCCGCCGGATCGGGTGGCGGTGGTGCCGCGGCGGGCGACGGCCGAGAGGCCAAGGGGGGAGGGTGGGTGGCGGTCAAACATGCCAACCTACCGCGATCCGAGGCGCGGCGACCAATTCCATGCGCGTCAAATCGCCCCCAGACAGCCAAAACGCCGACGCGCGCGAATCCAGATCGCTCGAGATCGATCCGCTATGCTTGGCGCATGTCCGAGTCGGAGCCGCCTCTACAGTCGCCGCCGCCGCCGGGGCCGGCTGCCGACCCTGAGAGTCGCGACGACACCGACGGGCCCGCGTCGTCGCTGATGCGCGAAGCCGAGATCGAGCCGGCTCGGCAGACGATCGCCGAGATCCTGGACCGCCTGCCGACCGAACCCGGCGTGTATCTCATGAAGGATCGGCGCGGCAAGGCGGTCTACATCGGCAAGGCGGGCAATCTGCGCGCGCGCGTGCGCCAATACTTCCAGCCCGCGTCGGGCGACAGCCGCCTGTTCGTGCCCCTCCTGGAAGGGATCGTTGCTGACATCGCCACGGTCGTCACGACCAACGAAAAGGAGGCCTTGCTGCTGGAGAACACGCTCATCAAGCGCCACCAGCCGCGTTTCAACGTCAACCTGCGCGACGACAAGAACTACCTGTCGTTGCGTCTCGACCCGCAGGCCAACTGGCCACGGCTGGAGGTGGTCCGCAAGCTTTCGGACGACGGGGCCTATCATTTTGGGCCCTATCATTCGGCCACCTCATGTCGCGAAGCGCTGCGCGTGGTCAACCGCCATTTTCAGCTGCGCACNNGAGCTGGTCGCGGGCCTGACCGGTCGCATGAAGGAGGCCGCGGCCCAGACCCACTTCGAGCAGGCGGCCGCCATCCGCGATCAGCTGCGGGCTCTGGAGGTCACTCTTCAGGCCCAGCGGGTGGTGTCTCGAGACTTCGTCGATCAGGATGTCATCGGCTTGCATCGCGAGGGCCTGGCGCTGGAGATAGTCGTGATGACGATTCGCCAGGGCAAGATGCTCGGCAGCCGCGCGCTTTCGTTTGGCGGACAAGAATTTCCCGACAGCGAGCTGCTGTCGTCTTTTATCGGTTTGCTGTACGACTCCCCGGCTGCGTCGATTCCCGACGAGCTCTTGCTGCCGTTTCCGATCGACGACGCCGAGCTGAAGTCGGAGTGGTTGACCGAACGACGGCCCGGCCGGAGGCGGGTGGAGGTGCTGATCCCACAGCGCGGGGATCGCAAACGGCTCTCGGACCTCGCGCAGAAGAACGCCCAGGTCAGCTTCGCCAGCCGCCGCGATGCCCGGGAAGACGTCGAGATCATGCTGGCCAAGCTGCAGCGAAAGCTGCGACTCCCCAAACTGCCGCGCGTGATCGAATGCTACGACATCTCCCACATCCAGGGGTTCGCGCCGGTCGCGTCGATGGTCGTGTTCGTCGACGGCAGACCCGATCGGTCCCGCTATCGAACCTATCGGGTGCGGGGCGCCGAGGGGCCAGCCGCGCGGCGGGGAAACGATGATTTCGCGTCGATGTACGAGGTCCTGTCGCGTCGCTTTCGTCGTGCGCGGGAGGGTGACCCGGGCTGGGAGCTACCGGATCTGGTTGTCATCGATGGTGGCAAGGGTCAGCTGGGCATGGCCCTGGCGGCGGCCCGCGACATCGGCATCGACGTTCGTCCCGGTCAGGGCCTGGCGCTCGTGGGCTTGGCCAAGGAACGCGACGCAGACCCAGACGCGGACGCAGACGCCGCCGCTGGCGCAGACGCTGGTGTCGATGCCGCCGCGGACGCCGTCTCCCCCGTCGCAGAGCCGGCGCCCGCGTCGGTGCCTGATCCGCCGGTTCCACTCAAGGCGGCTGATAACCGGAGTGCCAATAAGCGCCTCTCGGCCAAGGACACTCGCCGGCCGGATCGAATCTATCTGCCGCACGCCAAGGACGCGATTCCCATTCGTCCGAGCAGCGCCGAGATGTTCGTGCTGCAGCACCTGCGCGACGAGGCGCATCGATTCGCGGTGGGGTTTCATCGTCGCCGGCGGAGCACCCTGACACTGCGGTCCGCCCTGTCGGACGTACCGGGCATCGGTCCTCAGCGTCAGCGTCTGCTGTTGCGCCATTTCGGAAGCTTGAAGAAGATTCGCGACGCCACGGCCGAAGAATTGGCTGCGGTACCCGGGATGACGGCCAAGACCGCGGCGGCCGTGTTTCGCTATCTGCGCGCTGTGGGAGCTGGTACGAATACCCCGACGACCGAATCGGTCGTCGCTCCGGGAGGAGGGGATTCTCCCGATGATGCCGAGGCGGATGCCCTCGAGAGCGCGTTCGCCGACGTCGAGGATGACCTCGAAGCGGAAAGCCCGCTCACCGAAAATCAGACCGACCGGTCGATTTTGGGCCATTGATCCAACCCACTCGGGCCGGTACCTTCGGCCTTCGACAATGAAGATTTCGCGCATCGGTTGGGCATTTGTGTGTCTGTCGGGTCTCTTGATGGGATTCGGCGGATGTGACGCCTCGGGTACGGGGCTGAACGACGTGACCCGGTCGGCCGCCCCGTTGCAGTGCCACGGCGGCCCGCCCAGCGACCCATCGATTGTCCCCCGGGACCTGCAGGTGCCGACGCTNNTTTCACGTCAAGGCGACCATTCACACGTACACCGTGACGGGCCTGTGCGCGCGGCAAGAACACCGATTCACGGTGCGGTCGATCATGAGAGACGGATCCGAATCGGTGGACAGCAACGAAGTGATCCAGAGAACCCGGCGCGCGCCCACCGTCGTGGACATTCAGGATCCCAAATACGGGGCCGTCGGTGATGGCACGGTGCTGAACACGGCGGCCATCCAGGCGGCCATCGACGACTGCCCCTTGCGCGGCAAGGTCCTGGTGCCGCCGGGGGTATTCAAGACCGGCGCGCTGTTTCTCAAGAGCAACATGACCCTGGAGATCGCAGCGGGAGCCACCCTGCTCGGGTCCGAAAATGGCGACGACTACCCCATGGACAAGGGGTACACCCTCTACGGCTACACGGCCGAGAGGCGCCCGCCCTCCCTGATCAACGCCATCGATCAAAGCAATCACGCCGTCGGAACGTTCGAGAACATTCGCATCGTCGGAAAAGGCACCATCGATGGCAACGGGTGGCTCAGAACGGTGGCGGGCAGCATCGTCGACGAGATCGGTAACCCTCTTCCTCAGTATAGAGCCAGCAGCAGCGCCAAGGTGGCCACCGACGGCATCCTGGCCAAGGATCAGGTGGCCAAGGCGGTGGCGGGCGGCCTCGCTCTCGACGTGGCTTACAGCAATCGGCGGTCGAGCCTGATTACCTTGCGCGGCGTGCGCAACGTCTATTACGAGGGGTTCGTGGTCCTGAACCCCGCGTTCCACGGCATCATGAACCTTGAAACCGAGAACGTCGTGGTCAACGGAGTCATTCACAAGACCTACGACGCCAACAACGCCGACGGAATCGAATTCAACACCAGCAACAACGTGATGGTGTTCAACAACTTCTTCGATACCGGGGACGACTGCGTGAATTTCGCGGCGGGCTTCGGCATCGAGGCGGCTGATCAACCGCCCTCCGAGAACGCGTGGATCTTTGACAACTACTACCGCGAGGGGCACGGAGCGGTCGTGGCGGGAAGCCACACCGGAGCCTGGATCCAGCACGTTCTTGCCGAGGACAATGTCCTGTTCCATACGGACATCGGCCTTCGCATGAAGAGCACGGTTCAGACCGGCGGCGGAGGCCGCGATTTCGTATTTCGCGACACGGCGATGAAAGACGCCAGCACCAACGGCTTCATTTTTACGCTGAGCTACACCCAGAACAACAACGCGTTTGTCTCGGCGCCGATTCCGGCCGAATTCCGGGACATCGTGGTGCAGAACGTGACCATCGACGGGGGCTCCCGCGCGATTCAGGTCGATGGGTTCGACCCCCTGACCGCCCCGCAGAACCTCGAGAACTATCCCGATGTGTTCAACGAGAACATCGTTTTCAATAACGTCTTCATGAATGCGGTGAAGCCGACCAAGATCGATCACTTGAAGGACAGCGTCTTCAACAACGTCGTCTTCACCAACCTGGTCGGCGGGGCGATCCCCTGGGTCGTCACGAATTCACCGGGCCTTCAGTTTCTCGGCTCGACCGCGCCACCCCCGTAGGGCTTGTCGCGTCGCGCGGGGCGGGGGGCGGGGAGATTTCGCCCGGGCGTGAGGTGACTGCGGTGAGTGGAGCCGGGCACGCGAATCGTTGTGGGTCGTGGCGTTCGGATGCCTCGGCCAGCCGCCGCATTGCGCGGGTTTGATTCTCGGCCCTTCAGGCCCCCGGCCGCCATGCGAAGGGACGGTCCAGACCGCATGGCTGGGATCCGCACGGGGGCGGGCGGCCGAAAACTTGACTACGGTATCGGTGTAAGTAGCCTAATGTAGGATATTTCAGGATGCCGCGTCGGGCGGCTACCAACTCTGGCGTCAAGGGGAACCATGGCCGCAAAAGCACCATCCGCATCTCAGGGCCGCGGTCGCACGGGTCGGCGACGAGAAATTCTCGGGATTTTCCTCTCGGCACTCGGCCTGTTCTCGGGTTTGTCGCTGGCGGCGATGCACGCGGGAAACACCCAGATGATGGGTCCAGGGGGCGCCGCCACGGCGGCGGGCGTTTACGCGCTCCTGGGCCTGGCCGGCTACTTGGTGATTCTGGGATCTCTGGTGGCGGCCTGGCGGTCGTTCCGCGGCCAACCGCTGGTTGAGGGTGTTCTGGAGGCGGCGGGGCTGTTGATGCTGCTGGCGTCGGTGACGGTGCTGCTGCACCTGCCGTTCTCGGGCGGCGTTCATGCGTCGCGCGGTCCGGGCGGGCTGTTGGGCCAGTGGCTGGGTGAAGTGACCGCCAGCTTCATTGGTTCGATCGGCGCCGCGCTGGCGGCGACGACCTTGCTTTTCGTTGCTCTGCTGTTGGTCACAGACATTCAGACCAAGGAGATCGTGGTGGTGCTGGCGTGGGCAGCCGCGCGGGTACGAGGTGGCGTTTGGATGGGTTTGCGGGCACTGGGGGGGCTCGCTGTCGCCATGTTCCCGGAGCGCGAAACTCCGCTCCGGGCGCTCGAATCGACACGACCTGAGAGCGAAGAGGGCGAACAGGACGAAGAAGGCAATGACGGCGCCCGCGGCTACCGCGGAGAAACCCGACGCCAGATCGAGGCGGGGGTGCCGCTGCCTTTGCTTGGGCAAGATACCGACGGCGTGCGGGTGGGAGAGTCCCAGCCCCAGTCCCGGGATCGGGTCAATCACGCAACGTCGCGTCCGGCCTCCGACCACCGGCGGGCGGCTATCTCCGAGATCGTGGCCGAGGTCGCCGCCGTCGAGCAGATGCCGGCCGCTCGGGACCATCGCCAGGACCACGACGACCCGGTTCTGGCGGACGGGGACCCCGACCAGGGAGCGGAACGATTCGAGCAGGACGAGGCGGCCGAGCCGCTGGTCATCTCGGAATCGTCCGTCACGGCCGAGGCAGATGCCGTCGGGCCGTCGGCCGGTGCTGGTCCCATCATCGTCGAGCCGACCTGGCGGACCCGGATGCGCGAACGAGAGCAGGCACGGCAAGACGTCAAGGACGGCATCCAGCACGAAGCCGATGCGTCGGACGGCCCCAGCTTCATCCGGTTGAAGGACGGGGCATACCAGCTTCCGGCTACCGGCCTACTTGAGTACCTGCCGCCGCAGGGGAACGAGACCGACAAGCAGGGTCTCTACGAGATGGCCGAGCGACTGGAGCAAGCGATGGCCAACTACGGCGTTCGCGGCAAGGTCAAAGAGATCCACATGGGGCCGGTCGTCACGATGTTCGAATTCGCCCCCGAGCCTGGAACCCGGACGGGCAAGATCGCCAACCTCGAGAAGGACTTGGCGATGGCCTTGGAGGCGCAGGCGGTGCGCATCTTGGCGCCCATACCCGGTAAATCGGTGGTCGGCGTCGAGGTACCGAACAAGACGCGCGAGATGGTCTACCTCCGTGAGATCCTGGAGGATGATTGCTTCACCAAGGCGACCTCCAAGCTTCAGGTCGCGCTTGGCAAGGACATCAAGGGCGCTCCCGTGACCGTCAATCTGGCGAAGATGCCCCATCTGTTGGTGGCCGGTACCACAGGCTCGGGCAAATCGGTCGCGGTCAACGGGATGATCGTCAGCCTGTTGTACAACGCATCGCCGGAGGACGTACGTTTCATCATGGTCGATCCCAAGATGCTGGAGCTGTCCATCTACGAGGGTATCCCGCATCTGTTGTTGCCCGTCGTCACCGATCCCAAGAAGGCCAATCTGGCGCTGCGTTGGGCCGTCGAGGAGATGGAACGCCGCTACGAATTGCTGGCGCGCGCGGGGGTTCGCGACATCACCAGCTACAACAGCAAGATCGCGGTGGAGACGGCGCGAACCGCCTCGGCCTCCGCGGCCGGAGCGGCGCCGGTTGGCTCGGGAAAGAAGCGCTTGAAGGTGATGATTGCCGGCCCCGACGGCAGCGAACAGGAACTTCAGCTCGACCCCAATGACGATGCCACCTCGGCGGCGTCGGCCCTGGCCCCGGCCCTTGGAGGGGACGGCGTCGTTCGCGAGGCCCTGGATCCGGACGAGGTGTCGGCTCAGGCGGCCGCCGCCCAGGCTGGGCGCGACTCAGCCACCAACGGCAAGAGCGAACCGAACGGTCAGCCCAAGAAGTTGCCGTTCATCGTGATCGTCATCGATGAATTCGCCGATCTCATGATGGTGGCGCCCAAGGACGTGGAGACATCGGTGGC